>CBDTTT010000435.1:0-1510 GCA_965363345.1 uncultured Chromatiales bacterium | reverse complement strand
CAATGGTTACCTCACAGAAGAGTTGATGGAAGCCGTTGCCGAGTATCTTGATATGCCTGCAATTAAGGTTTTCGAGGTTGCTACATTTTATTCGATGTTCGAAACCAAACCGGTCGGGCGTCGCTCGATTTCGGTGTGTACCAATATCGCTTGCCTGTTACGAGGCGGCGAACAAATCTTAAAACACATAGAAGACCGTTTGGAGATAAAGGTAGGCGAGAGCACGCCGGATGGTAAGTTCTATCTGAAATGTGAAGAAGAGTGCCTGGCTGCATGCAACAACGCGCCCATGTTGATGCTCGATCACAAATATTATGAGAACCTCACGCTCGATAAGGTCGATGAGATTCTGGACACTGCGGGTAAGGAGGAAGGGTGAGTCAGTATTCCGACAAGCTTAATCTGACCTGCCTCACAACACTTGGTATGGATGAGTCGTGGAGTCTGCAGAGTTATCTTGAAACTGGCGGTTATCAAAGCTGGGAGCAGATTCTTAAAGGCGAACTGAGTGTTGATGCTGTCATCGATACAGTAAAAGCATCGGGTCTGCGTGGTCGCGGTGGTGCTGGTTTCCCCACCGGCCTGAAGTGGACCTTTATGCCTAAGGACTTTACCGGTCAGAAGTATTTGGTCTGTAACTCCGATGAGAGTGAACCCGGTACCTGTCACGATCGGGACATACTTCGCTACAACCCGCATGCCTTAATAGAAGGTATGGCTGTCGCGGCGCACTGTATGGGCGCGACTGTTGGCTACAACTATATTCGCGGCGAGTTTATGGACGAGCCGTTTCCGAGATTTGATGCGGCCATACAGGAGGCGTATGCCGCTGGCTTGCTCGGCAAAAATATTAAGGGATCTGGCATTGATTTTGATCTGCACGCATTTCTCGGTGCTGGCGCCTATATCTGCGGTGAGGAAACCGGTCTTCTGGAGTCGCTTGAAGGTAAGCCCGGCCGTCCCAGGTTTAAGCCGCCGTTTCCTGCCAACTTCGGTTTGTATGGCAAGCCCACCACGGTCAACAACTCTCAGAGTCTTGCTTCTGTGCCTGCAATTCTGCGCAACGGTGCACAGTGGTTTGCCGACCTTGGCCCGGAAGGCTCTGGCGGCACGATGATCTTTTCAGTTTCCGGTCATGTGAACAACCCCGGTAACTTCGAACTGCCTTTGGGCATCTCTTTTAATGATCTGCTGGATATTGCCGGTGGTGTACTTAATGGGCGTGAGTTGAAGGCCGTTATACCCGGCGGTTCGTCGGTACCTGTTATGACTGCAGCAACAATCCGCGAGTGCACGATGGATTACAACTCGCTCAAGAACGCGGGTTCATCATTGGGCACCGGTTCTATGGTGGTGATGGATGACACCACCTGCATGGTCAATATGCTGCGCCGGATATCCAGATTCTATTACGCCGAGTCCTGCGGGCAGTGCACGCCATGCCGCGAAGGAACAGGTTGGCTGTATCGCATGCTGTGTCGGATTATCGACGGCAAGGGTGAACCCGGTG
>CBDTTT010000434.1:0-1511 GCA_965363345.1 uncultured Chromatiales bacterium | reverse complement strand
GGGTGAACATGATTAGCGGCGGCAACGAGCATGACGTGCATAGTGTGAACATTAATATTGGCCGCGATTTTAATGTTGATGCTTTTGCCGATATCCGGCTTGCCGTTGAGGGTGATGCCTGCCCACGCTGTGCACAGGCTCTTACGACCACTCGAGGCATTGAGGTCGGGCATGTCTTTAAACTCGGTACCAAGTATAGCACAGCAATGCAGGCGGAGTTTCTTGATGTCCAGGGGAAGTCGCAGCCGATGGTAATGGGTTGCTATGGGATAGGGGTCGGTCGCACCGTGGCTGCGGCTATTGAACAGTCACATGACAAGGACGGGATAATATTCCCCGCTTCGATCGCACCGTTTGTAGTATTGATTGCTTTGGTTAACCCGAACGATGAGAAGCAAAATGAAGTCGCCACCAACCTGTATGAAGAACTTCTCGGGCACGACGTCGAGGTGTTGCTTGATGATCGTGACGAGCGTCCCGGCATTAAGTTTAAGGATGCTGATTTAATCGGTATACCCATGCGTGTGACTGTTGGTCGTAATGCCGTGAAGGACGGCCTTGTTGATATAAAATGGCGCAAAACCGGTGAACAGGTTCAGGTGACAATCAATGAGGCCGCTGCCAAGGTTTTGGAAGCATTGCCGAATCTGTAGGATCGTTGCCGGACGTATTAAGTGTGCAGGTGTCAGGTATAATGGCTCAACCGAAGATAGTCCGCATAAATGAAATCATTGAGCAGGTGACCTCGTATTTCCCCGAGGCCGACATTGGGCTGATCAGCCGAGCCTATGTTTTTTCCGCCAAAGTACATCAGGGGCAGACCCGCATGTCAGGCGAGCCGTATTTGAACCATCCTCTTTCTGTGGCTAAGATTCTGGCCGATCTCAAGCTTGACGTGTATACCGTGGTAACCGGGCTCTTGCACGATACTGTTGAAGATACGTACGCAACTCTTGAAGAAGTCCAGGAGTTGTTTGGCAATGAGGTTGCGTTTCTTGTCGACGGTGTGACCAAAATTAGTAAAATCACAAGCGGTCCTAAAAAAGACACGCAGGCTGATAATTTTCGCAAAATGATCTTGGCCATGTCGAAAGACATACGCGTACTTTTGATTAAACTTGCGGATCGCATGCATAATATGCGCACGCTTGAATACATGCCCGCTGAGAAACAGGAACGCACCGCCCAGCAAACACTCGATATTTATGCTCCGCTTGCCAGCCGGCTGGGCCTCTATATTGTGAGGCGTGAGCTAGAGGATCTGTCCCTGCTTTATATGCACGCGGAGATGTATCATGATATCAAGGATAAACTCGTTCGCACATCAGAACAGCGTGAACGCTATGTTGATGAGGTGATCGGGATTATTGAATCTAAGCTGGCTCAATCCGGCATTAAGGCAAACATTACCGGTCGCCATAAGCATTTGTTCAGCATCTATAGCAAGATGCAGACTCAGAATCTCAATTTTGACCAGATATATGATCTGACTGCATTTCGTATTATAGTGA
>CBDTTT010000433.1:0-1523 GCA_965363345.1 uncultured Chromatiales bacterium | reverse complement strand
AAGCTCGTATTCTAGCGCTCAGTGAGTTTGGCAAAAATGCTGACGGCGGCGTTGACCGAACAGCCTACTCTGACGCCGACATTGCAGGTCGCAGTTATATGATAGATCTGATGAAAACTGCAGGTCTAAACGTTTCTATCGACTATGCTGGCAATATCATTGGTAAACGTGCGGGCAAAAACTCAGCACTCGCACCCATCATGTTTGGCTCGCATATCGATAGTGTGCCTGGTGGTGGTAACTATGACGGGGATGTCGGGGTAATCGGAGCACTAGAGGCTGTCGAGCTATTAAATTCAACAGGCATCACTACCGAACACCCGCTTGAGATGATCATATTTTCTGACGAAGAAAGTGGCACGGTTGGCAGTAAGGCGCTCGCTGGCATTCTCACACCAGAAGCTATGAATAATATCTCAAGCTCGGGCTTTAAACGCAATGAAGGAGTAGACCGTATTGGCGGCGACCATACTAAGTTTAAGGAAGTCAAACGCACTACCCCCATCCATGCTTTTGTCGAGCTTCATATCGAGCAAGGTGGCTTTCTCGAAGAGAAAAAACTTAATATCGGCATTGTCGAAGGCATTGTCGGTATTCGCAGGTGGACCCTGGAGGTTGAAGGTGTCGCAAACCATGGCGGCACAACACCCATGCCCGGCAGGAAGGATGCCCTCGTCGCCGCATCCAAACTGGTAATAGCCATTAATGAGCGCGCAACCAATATGGAAGGTCGACAAGTGGCAACGGTTGGTAAAATACAGGCATTTCCGGGTGCTCCCAATGTTATCCCGGGCATAGTAGAGTTTTCCCTCGAGATACGTGACCTTGACGCAGATAAAATTCAGCATGTTTATGAAGTGGTTCAGCAAGAAGCTAAGGCGGTTGAGAAAGCAACAGGTGTTAAAATCACATTCGAAACAACCAATGTGGATATTCATCCTGCACCAACACATATGACTTTACGCAGCCTCATTGAACAATCAACAAATGATCTTGGTCTTACTTATCAGTATATGCCGTCAGGGGCAGGCCATGACGCGCAGCATATGGCAACTATTACACCAACAGGCATGATCTTCGTGCCGAGCAGGAGCGGCATTAGCCACTCACCTAGGGAATATACTTCACCGCAGGATATGGCAAATGGTGCGGATGTTCTCTTGCGCACATTATTGAAGTTAGATGAATCAAAATTTACAAGAGAATAAATAGTAGGGTCAGAATCAAAGGCTCTGACCCTTTTTTTTGCTTTAAGCGTCCGATGCGTAGCACAAGGAAAATTATTTATTCTGAGAACGGTATAGGAAATGCGAAATGGCTAAAAAGAAAAATGCATTGAGTGGCGGTTTAAACTTCACTCGTAGAGATTTTGTTAACGCAACGTTGTATGGAACTGGCGCAGCGCTGATAACCATGCAAGCGCCGGCATTTGCGAGGCCCGACAGGGTTGAAACCACAACAGCAGGTTTGGATGCTACTTGGTACGGATATGGGGGCGTTGGTGATTATGCGTCGTCACATGG
>CBDTTT010000432.1:0-1532 GCA_965363345.1 uncultured Chromatiales bacterium | reverse complement strand
CAACCACCTCACCACGACGTTGCTCAGAGATAGCGACGGTGGTTACCGGAGTGCGCCCGGGTGGCAGCTCCCGAATAATCGACGTATCGAGGTCTGCATACAGCGTCATGGCCAGTGTTCTGGGTATAGGCGTAGCCGTCATAACGAGCTGGTGCGGTCGATGTTGTCCCACACTGCTTTTTTCGATGAGTGACAAGCGTTGTTCGACACCAAATCGATGTTGTTCATCGACAATAACCAGTCCGAGCTGATGATATTCAACTGCATCCTGAAACAGGGCGTGGGTGCCAACGATAAGCTGCGCATGGCCTGCGGCAATGCCTTCATAGGTTTGTCGCCGCGCCTTTGCTGTGATGCTGCCGGTGAGCCAGGCCACAACAATGCCGAGTGGTTGAAACCACTTTTGAAAGTTATCGCGATGCTGCTCGGCCAGTAATTCGGTGGGTGCCATGATGGCGACCTGATACCCCGCGCTTATTGCACTCAGTGCTGCGGCCGCCGCAACGACGGTTTTGCCGCAGCCCACATCACCTTGTACGAGACGCATCATCGGATGCGGTCGGGTGAGGTCGCTATTGATTTCGGCAAGGGTTTTGCTCTGGTCGCCGGTAAGCGTGAAGCTGAGGCTGTCTAAAAACCGCTGCAGCAAAGCCTCATCAATTTTTATCGGCAGGCCCGGTTCTTTCTCGTTGGCCTGTTTGATCTTGCGCATGCTCAGGTGATGCGCAAGAATTTCTTCCAGTGCTAGGCGTCGCTGACTCGGATGCTTGCCATCTATGAGCTCACTGAGTTCAACGTCTGCCGGCGGGCTGTGCAGGCAGCGCAGCGCTTCCTGCAGGCCGGGCAATCCTTCTTTGAGCAGAAGCTCCTCGGGAAGCAATTCGGGCAGGGTATCGATGTGCTGTGTCAGCATTTGGCCGACAAGACTGCGCAGTCGGAATTGCTGCAAGCCCTCTGTCGTTGGGTACACCGGCGTTAGTTGCTGCTCGAGCGGTGCCTGCTCATTGTCACGCAGCAGTTGGTACTCGGGGTGCACCATCTCAAAGCCACCCGGACCACTCCTAACCTCGCCATAGCAGCGCACCCTCTGCCCTCTTGCGAGCGTGTTTTGTTGTGCTTTTGAAAAATAGAAAAAGCGCAGTGTGAGAATGCCGGTGCCATCGGAAACCCGGCACAGCATCGTTCGCCTGCGCCGGAATACGACTTCGGTAAGCTCTACTTCAGCCTCAATAACACCACGAAAACCGGGGCGTAAACTGCCTATGCTGCTAATTCGGGTTCGGTCTTCATAGCGTTGGGGCAACAAGAACAACAGGTCATCGGGCTGATGCACGCTAAGCCGTTTAAGCTTTTCGGCAAGCGCGGGGCCTACGCCCCGCAGATCTGTTATTTTTTGAATATTGGACACGCGCTGTTACAGCGAGAGTATGGCGTCCGCTTCAACCATTGAGTCTTTCGGTAAGGCGCTAATCTCAAGAGCTGCACGGGCAGGGAAAGGCTCTGGAAAATACTCGGCCATAATTTAGATCGGA
>CBDTTT010000431.1:0-1533 GCA_965363345.1 uncultured Chromatiales bacterium | reverse complement strand
TGTTGTTTGCCAATACACCGTTTCGGCTATCAGGTCTGCATGTGATCGATAGCCCGGTAGCTAAAACCTTATCCGCTTGGTGAACTTCTTGAAGGCTTTTGTCTGCGAGTTCTCCGTTAAACCTAAGTAGATTTCTTCCAGCCGTAATAAGCATGACGATGCAGTAGATCGGGCTTAACGAAGAACCAAGCAATGGCTGCTCCGGCTACAAAGCCACCGACGTGAGCCCAGAAAGCCACATCACCAACGTCATTGCCAATGCTTCCCAGTCCACCAATAAGCTGGACGACTAGCCAAAAGATCAGCATAAACATTGCCGGGACTTTGATTGTGTCAATGTATATGACTAAAAAGATCAGTATCGTTACTCTGACCTTCGGGTACAGCATTAGATACGCCCCCATGACTCCACCAATAGCACCTGAGGCACCCACCATGGCTATCGATGATGCGGGAGCAAAGCCAATGTACACTCCTGCTGCAGCAAGCCCGCAGACAAGATAGAAGGCGAGAAAACGCAGCGGGCCCATTGAGTCTTCTACACTGCGACCAAATACCCAGAGAAACCAAAGGTTGCCCAGAAGGTGCAGCCAACCGCCATGCATAAACATGTAGGTGATAGTGGTATGCCATACGGGAGTGTCGGCTATTATGCAGAAGGCATTTGGTGCGAGTTGCAACGACGTGCCAGCAGGCAGCTGCTGAAGCAATTCTCCCGCCATAACACCGAGAGTACAGACACTGATGGATAGCTGTGGTTCGGTGCCTGCCCCCTGAATTATTAACCAGCTTAGTATAGTCAGCGCGATTAGCCCCAGTGTGACATAGGGGGTAAGCAGTCTTGTATTGTCATCACGAAGTGGAAACACGGGTTGTATCTATTCCTTTAATTATGGCTACTTTCAATTAGCTCTATCCATTCGCCTGCGGCACCAACGGCCACTGCGGTGCGCTGAGATTGATAGCCGGGGGCATCGACAACGGTTGGCTTACTGCGCCAGTCAAGCTGGAAGCTATCCAGCGATTCTACATTGAAGCTAACCATCGACATGCCTGGCGGTAGTTCATCTCTGCCAACTGGTCGTGCTTTTATACTAGACGGATATTGGTCAAGCTCAAGAATAAAGCGGCGTCCAGCAATTTTCGCAATCTGCAGAGTAAACGGCGTATGTGCGGGTACGCCGCAGACATCCGCAAGCATGGGTATAGTAAATGTGATGGGCTCGTATGTTCGAAGCCCTAGTTGTTGATGGTAGAAATCATTCATTGCTGCGAGCTGGGTGCCGCCGACTATAACGTTGAAGGTTCTGTCAACGAAAGATCGTGCACCTTTGAGTCCATAGCGACTCCCGCCGGGAAGTAAGCGACTAAAGTACAGCAGTTCGCCAGCAGGCCCGATGACCTGTATCGCCCGGGGCGATTTTTTTGCATCGTACAGATCGTGTGGTCCGCCGATGAGTTGGAAGGGGCTATTTCTAAAACGAGCCGCAAGTTCATCCGGATCTTCTACCAGAATTTCGGTTGCATTCCAGC
>CBDTTT010000430.1:0-1560 GCA_965363345.1 uncultured Chromatiales bacterium | reverse complement strand
TGAATATCACTATGCATGCATTGCAATATAGGTATTAGGGGCGATGCAGTCAAATAAATACCACATATGGTCTATTTCGCCCATAAATGGTTATTTATTGGGCTTGAGATTTCGACATAAGCTTAAAAAACAAACACTTATTTTCTGCATAAAGAAGCAGTGATAGTTACCATATATGGTCTGAAAAACTCATACCCGGTTGTTATTCAATATGTTTAGCAGCTCTTCTGCGGTTAACAGCGGCACACCAAGCTTTTCGGCCTTCGCTAGCTTCGAGCCGGCATTTGCACCTGCAAGCAAATAATCTGTCTTTGCTGAAACGCTGCCGCTGGCCTTGCCACCCAGCTTTTGAATGGCTTCTTTAGCCTCGCTGCGCGTCATGCCTTCAAGCGTGCCAGTAACCACAATCGTTTTGCCATCGAACGGCAGATCGGCTCCCTCTGCCCGTTTCTCAATTTCGGGCCAGGTGATACCGTATTTTTCGGTGAGGTCTGCAATCACTTCGAGGTTGTGCTCTTGCTGGCAAAAGCTACGGATGTGCTGCGCGACGATGGGGCCAACCTCGGGCACATCCTGAAGTTCATCTTCAGAGGCTCTCATCAAAGGCTCAAGCCCACAGAAATACTTGGCGAGACTCAACGCTGTGGCCTCTCCTACTTCACGGATACCAAGTCCGTATAGAAACTTCGGCAGAGTCGTATGCTTGGCTTTCTCAATGGAGGCCATCAGGTTCTCGGCTGATTTCTCACCCATGCGATCCATCTTCGCCAAGTCATCAGAATTTAAGGCAAACAAATCGGCAAAATGCGAAACCCGGCCACTATCAACCAATTGGTCGATGAGCTTGCTGCCCATACCTTCTATATCTAACGCTTTACGCGAGACAAAATGCTTTAGAGCTTCCTTGCGCTGAGCCGGACAGACTAAGCCGCCACTGCAACGGGCAACAGCCTCTCCATCAGGACGCACCACATCCGAACCACAAACCGGACACTGTGTTGGCAGGCTTATGGCATTGGGTGCACCCACCCGCTTCTCCTGAAGCACACGCACAACCTCAGGAATAACATCGCCTGCTCTGCGCACAATTACCGTATCGCCGACACGAACATCCTTACGCAACAGTTCATCGATATTGTGCAAGGTGGCATTCGAAACAACGACCCCGGCAACCGCAACCGGCGTCAGTCTGGCTACGGGCGTTACCGCGCCGGTGCGCCCGACCTGAAAATCAATACTCTCAACCGTCGTCAGTTGTTCCTGCGCCGGAAACTTATGTGCCAATGCCCAACGGGGAGCCCTGGATACCTGCCCCAGGCTATCTTGAAGCTTATAGCTATCAACCTTATAGACCACACCATCAATCTCATAAGGCAGACGTTCGCGCTTCTCACCGATATATTGGTAATACTCGAGCAAGCCCGCAGCACCCTTCACCACGCTTATCTCAGGACAAATCTTTAGACCCCAGGATTGCAACTGCTGCAGGGTTTCACTATGAAATGGGGGCAACTCACCACCTTCAACAACACCTACACCGTAGATGAAAATATCGAGCGG
>CBDTTT010000429.1:0-1570 GCA_965363345.1 uncultured Chromatiales bacterium | reverse complement strand
ATAGGGACTTCCTGCAACGACTCGTTTGTCTTTCGAACCGTAACAATAATTTCATCAACTACTAGTCCGCTCTTGCTGCCCGTTGACGAATGAGATTCGCCAGAAGCTCCAGTACTTACTAAAAGAGTAGCCAGAAAAGTGACTGTGACTGATGCAAATAGATTTGCGCCTAATTTCTGCATTGCTGTATCCCCTACCTAAAAATCGCGATTTAGCGGATTAGACTCCACTGTGGCCAACCCTATATTAGTATTAATACCGATACAACTTAAGTATTGCCAATAATACAATATAGTTTTTTATCATTTACCGTTATGGCATATAACTCACGCATACAGCGCTCTACTAACCATAAAGAGAGCGAGAGTTAGCCGCCCCAAGGCGCAGCGCCGTCACGCTCCACCTCATCATTTAGAACATGCAATATTCGATCGAGATAAGCCTGCCGCCAGGTTTCTCGTTCTTCTCTTTGTTCCAATGTTGGCGTGAAGCTTTCAATGTCCTCGGCACTAAACATGCCCTTATCTGCTGCGATCTGCTCGATCGTATCGGAGCGTTCGCGCAGCACGGCAAACTCAGTAGCAAGCGCCATCACAATACTCAAAATGCGCTGAGCACCTGGTTCAGCTGGATAAAAATCGGGACGTTTGCCTTTGGCATGACGCGGTAGTTTTACTTGACTCATATTTATTCTCCTAAATGCTGCTTAGCGTTCAGCAACTGACACGCCAAGGCCGAATGCCCCGCGAACGACCTTTCCGATATCCGGATCATTGTGGTCAGGTGGGACCGACACCAACATTGGCGACTTACCAAACTTGATGTTCTCAGGGTCGAAACCGGCGTCGGCCATGCATTGCGTCAGGTCAAGAGAGTGATAATTCGCCCACATCGGCTCGTTATTATCGTAATGATCTTGATTGACGGACACCTGCTGGAAGAGATCAGGAATCATGCTGATGTTTGGCAAATCGGCATGTAACATTTTGCCGCCCGGCGCAAGCAAGCGATGAGATTCAGCAAGAATACGCGGGATAGCTGCGTGAGATGTCTCGTGGAACATGATATGCGAAACGATCAGATCAAAATGCCCATCCGGGAAATTGGTCTGTTCGGCATTCTGCTGTGAAAAATGCACTTTCTTACCAAGGGCATTGGCACGCGCATAACCATAACGCAGCAGTGGTGCGCCGACATCAATCGCATATACTTCTGCATCGGGAAAAGCATCGCAATAAGGCAGGGTGCTATTGCCTATTGCTGCGCCCATATCAAGAATGCGTTTGGGCTTGAAGTCGGGATACGTGCTCTTTATGTATTCAATTAAGCCATTCCCCATGTTGTCGAAACGCGGACCGTTGTAACCATGGGTATATAGATAACTGCCACGCTCATAAACCGCGCCCTGGCTGATGTCATCCTCACAGAATTCACTATGATAATTGCCAGGCATTACGTGAATATCAACAGCGGTGAGGTACTTGGGTATCTCCATGTCCGGATCAAGCGTGAGACTACCCAGCCCTTTGTCGGCTTCTTTAGCGGCTTTTTGGAGCTCAGGCAGTTCATG
>CBDTTT010000428.1:0-1576 GCA_965363345.1 uncultured Chromatiales bacterium | reverse complement strand
TATCGTCCATATGCATCAAACTGCCGCAACCCACATGCTTGCCTGCATCAATCAGCGCCAGCACATCGGCCAATAGTCCGGCCGACAGATCGCTGTCTGCATCGATAAAGACTAGCCAGTCGCCAGTCGCGGCACTAGCACCGGCATTGCGAGCTCTTGATATTTGATTGACGGCCTCAAACACGACCAAGGCACCTGCCTGCTCGGCCCGCTGTGCTGTGTCGTCCGTCGAATTGTTATCGGCCACGATGGTTTCAACATCAAACTCGTTGCCCGACTGAAGCCTGCACGCATCAACAGCCACAGCAATGTTCTCCAGGCAGCGCTCTATCCACGCGGCCTCGTTGTAGGCAGGAATGACAAATGAAAGTTTCATAGCTAAGCAGAGTAGCAGACATCCTTTGCAAGCAGAGGGCTCGGATACATACAACGCGACCAACCCAGACAGTGAATCCGTTCACCTACCGGAAGCGTATACTTATACAAGAGCAGTTGAGGAGAACGTAATGAGCATCAAGCGACGTTCACTAGTGGCACTTGCAGCACTTTCACCAATCATGAATTGGAACAAAGTTATGGCGGCATCCGAAAACAGCGCAGCAGAAGATAACACCAGACTCGTCCTCACGGACTTCACCCGGGACGAGGTGTATTACATTGCTGATAGCAGTTGGCGGGGGTTTAGCGACAGGGTAATGGGCGGCATCTCTGATGCTTCCTTTGGTGGCGACAACGTCGCCGGCAAGAAATGCGCCCGCATGACGGGTAATGTAACCCGTGAAAGTAATGGCGGCTTCATTCAGATGGCTATGGCCTTTGGTCGTCGCGATGCCCAGTTCGATGCCTCCGGCTATGATGGTTTGGAAATACTTGTTTACGGTAACAACGAAGATTACAACGTGCATATACGCACCGCCGATTGCGGCTGGTACGATCAGTCTTACCGCATGACCTTCTTCGCCAAACCCGAGTGGCAATTAATCAGGATACCCTTTACTGCATTCGAACCTAGCGGTATGAAAGCCCCATTGGATGTCAGCACGATCAGCAGAATTGCAATACTCGGTTGGATGAGAGAATTTGAGGCTGATATTTCATTAGCGGAAATTTCACTCTACAAATAAGGCTGGCTGTCGAGCTGCCATATTAAGATCAGCAGCAGAAAAGCAGCTGAGGTTCAGGCTTCTATCGCAACCAAAAACAGTACAGCATAATCCTGCTTCTGACATCCATCTACCGGCGGCATCTCTGCACCGGGAGCAACCCGAAAAGCATCTTGCGGCGCGCTGGCCGGCGAGCAGGACTGACCTTCTGAACCTGGCATCGGTGTATAACGAGCCGAACGACACCCGAGGTGAGTCACGTCATACAGGGTTGCCTCGTCAGCCAGTTCCCAGCGTTTGGCACCGTTCTCATCTGCAGGAAAAACCGTAAGCATCGCGGTTACCTCACGATCACCTGTGACCATATACTTGCCGGCTGCCACAGGAACGTCGGGTGGCTCCATGATCAGGCCGTTCTCTTCTAGCCACCAATCACTCTTATCAAACCGCCAACCTGCCGGAGCAACACCATC
>CBDTTT010000427.1:0-1578 GCA_965363345.1 uncultured Chromatiales bacterium | reverse complement strand
AGGCTTTACCCGCCTCCAGAGAAATATTCAATGAATCGTCGATAGCAGCAGCTACCGGGTCGATAACAGGTGCGGTAATCGACAATTGATTTGCCGCGGCAACCTCACGGGCAACGCCACGGATGCTAAAACAATCGGCACGGTTGGGCGTAAGGTCCAAATCGATAACGGTGTCATCAAATGAAATCACGTCGCCAATCGGGGTGCCGGGTACAGCATTGGCATCGAGTGGGTACAAACCTTCACTCTTATCTTCCAATGCCAACTCAGAAGCCGAACACAGCATGCCGAAGGACGGCTCACCACGCAGCTTGCTCTTCTTGATTTTGAAGTTACCGGGCAAGACTGCACCGATAGTTGCAACCGGATAAAGGCCACCCACAACAACATTGCTGGCGCCACAAACAATACTCAGGGGTTCTGCTTCGCCAATGTCGACACTGCAAATACGCAACTTGTCGGCATTTGGGTGCGGGTTGAGTTCAAGCACTTTACCAACAACCACTTTTTCGGGTGCCGCAGCGACAGGATCAACCGCATCAACCTCAAGGCCGGCCATGGTTAACTGATGCCCGAGCTCCTCAGAATTTACATCCGGGTTTACCCACTCACGCAACCACTGTTCACTAATCTTCATTGATACAGCCTCTACTTAAACTGCCGCAGAAACTGCAGGTCGTTATCAAAGAAAAGACGCAGGTCGTCGACGCCATAACGGAACATTGCAAGCCGCTCGATGCCTACACCAAACGCATAACCCTGATACTCCTCAGGATCGATACCAACATTACGAAGCACATTCGGATGCACCATGCCGCAACCTAAAATCTCAAGCCACTTGCCATTCTCTAACAGCACATCAGCCTCGGCTGAAGGCTCAGTGAAGGGAAAGTAACTGGGACGAAACCGCAGCTGAGTAGGCGCTTCAAAGAAAGCCTCAACAAACTGATTCAGTACCGCTTTCAAATTCGCAAAGCTCACACCCTTGTCGATAACCAAACCTTCGACCTGGTGGAACATCGGTGTGTGAGTCATATCAGAATCACAACGGTAAACACGACCAGGTGCGATCATACGAATAGGTGCGCCCTGCTCGAGCATCGTGCGGATCTGTACCGGCGAAGTATGCGTACGCAGTACTTTGCCATCAGGAAAATAGAATGTGTCATGCATCGCGCGGGCCGGATGGTTCTGCGGAATATTCAGCGCGGTAAAATTATGGAAGTCATCTTCAATCTGCGGACCTTCGTACACATCAAAACCAGCGCCACGAAAAATCTCTTCGACACGCTGACGGGTACGGGTAACCGGATGAAGATTGCCGGGCGTATGTCCACGGCCTGCAAGACTGACATCGACAGCCTCGGCTTTAAGTTGTGCTTGCAATGCGACTTCTTCAAGAGCTTCGCGCTTTACCGCGATTGCTTCCTGAACAGCCTGCTTAGCTTTATTAATGGCACCACCGGCTTCACGGCGATCTTCGGGAGGCAACGCTCCGAGTTGCTTCAGCTGAGCAGTGAGCTCACCCTTTTTGCCCAGGAATTCGACCCGGACTATGTCCAAAGCACTCAGGTCATC
>CBDTTT010000426.1:0-1579 GCA_965363345.1 uncultured Chromatiales bacterium | reverse complement strand
AGCCACATATGAAATGGCACCGCGCCTAACTTAAATGCCACACCAACAAGGATAAATGCGAGTCCGAGCAACACGCTCAGATAACCCGCCTGCCCTGCTTCCAGACTTGCAGCAATGCCATCCACTTGCAGGCTTCCGGTTACCCCATAAATGATCGACATGCCATACAACAAAACACCGGACGCGATGGCACCAAGCACGAAGTACTTCATTGCCGCTTCGGCCGCATTAGGCGACTCGCGATCAAACGCAACCATCGCGTATAAACTCAGCGACATGAGTTCTAAACCCAAAAATGCCGTCAGTAGACTGTTTGCCGAGATCAACACAAATACGCCGAGCAACGCAAACAAACTCAACAAGAAGAACTCGCCTTTATAGATGCCCCGTTCTTTGAGGTGTTTGCGTGAATACAAAAACACCACGGCTACCACAAGCAAGCTAAACAACTTCAGAACCCGTGACATAGGGTCGACAACAAAGCTCCCGTAAAACGTTACCTCTCTGCCGTCCATGCCTATGGATGCGGACAGCCATGCCGTTACCACCAACACAGCTAGCGACAATAGGTAAGTAATATCTCTGGCCTTGTCGCTCACAAACAGATCGACAATCAACACCACACAAATACCGACAGCCAATGCTATCTCTGCCGAGGCGAGCCCATAGTTCAAAGCGTTATTGATAACTTCTGTCTCCATAACTCAGAGCTTCGATTCCAGAATGTGAATAGCTAGATTAGAGGCCGAACTCTCGATCATTTCTACCAGCGGTGCTGGCCACAAGCCCAGCAACAACACGCCCGCAGCAAATACAGCGAGGATAAAGGCCTCTCGTTTGTTGATATCAGTAAGTGCTGCAACCTGATCGTTTGCCACGACACCAAATATGACCCGCTTCACCAACCACAGGGTATAGGCAGCACCGAGAATTAATGTCGTTGCAGCTAAGAACGCAATCCAGAAGTTCGCTTTGAAGCTAGCGAGAATCACCAAAAATTCACCGACAAAACCGGAAGTGCCTGGTAAGCCCGCATTGGCCAGAGAGAACAGCACCATAAAGGCCGCAAACACGGGCATCGTGTTAACCACACCACCGTATGCCGATATCTCCCTTGAATGCATGCGGTCATACATTACGCCGACACACATAAACATCGCGCCAGAAATCAGGCCGTGAGAAATCATCTGCACCATGGCGCCGGTGATGCCCATCACACTGCCTTCACTACTGCCGGAACCACTCAAAATTTGCCAGGGGATAAACAAGCCGAGTGTGACAAACCCCATGTGTGCAATCGATGAATAAGCAATCAGCTTTTTCATGTCGGTCTGCACTAATGCAACGAAGCCGATATACACCACGCCCACCAACGAAAGCCCGATGATAATAACATCGAGCATCTGGGCCGCATCGGGTGCGATTGGCAATGCGAAACGCACAAAGCCATAGCCGCCCATTTTCAGCAATACTGCTGCCAACACAATAGAACCACCGGTCGGTGCCTCGACGTGAGCATCCGGCAACCAGGTATGTACCGGCCACATGGGTACCTTCACCGCAAAAGCCACCATGAACG
>CBDTTT010000425.1:0-1581 GCA_965363345.1 uncultured Chromatiales bacterium | reverse complement strand
AACAACGAAGCGAGCGCTTCCTGATCGGTCAGTATCTCAGTACTGTAACCCTTGTCGTCGAGCTCTGCCGCCGGCAACCGCCCTTTGCAGCGATCAACCGCATCACGTAATACATCGGCCACTTTTACCGAGCGTCTCGGCCGGTCAGCCTTACCCGCCTGCAGTTGTGCCAGCAACTTATTCATCCGGCCAACAGAGTTATCAATTGTAGCCATCGCATCTTCGAAGAATGCCGGGTTGCCTTTATGCTTCTCGGCATTTCTGACCATCAACGATTGCTGTGCAATCAGATTTTTCAGATCGTGCATCACAAACGCCGTTAAACGGTTAAACGCTTCAAATTGTTTTGCTTCAGACAACTGCTGGTCTGCCAGATACTGCGCAAGATATGCAGCAACCTGACGCCCCGAGGTACGCAACAAATCTATCTCCTCATATCTGAGGCGGAATGAAGAACTTGACTGAAACAGCAACACAAAACCGAGCAAGGAGTCATTGCTAATGAGTGGCACGATCAACAAGGCATCGGGAAACTGCTCAAGCCAGCCGGGCCGCACAATTCCCGGATAAAGATCCGGCCGACGATTCAGTTCAGCGGTGTCGAGAATCCAGTTACGCTCTGTCATAAATCTCAGCACAGGGTCTGCAACGTCCACACTCACATCATTCCAGCCCTCGGTATTCCAGCCCGCAACACAATGAAATGCCTCATCATCCGTGCCGCGCATCCAAAGCACGCCCGCAGGACTCGCAACAATCTGCGCAATACTTTGAATCGCACGTTCGGGCAAAGAAATACCCTCAGCCGACGCCGCCAGCGTATCGATCAGACGCAGCCATTCTTCACGATAGTCATAACGGAATGGCAAAAAGTGCTTGCTCACAAAAACGCGCACTTGCGCACGCAGTCTTACGGAAAATAGTAATAGGAACAATAGGCCGTAAGAACCGATCGCAAACACCGAACCGGCGTAAACCGCCAACTTCGGATAGAAACTGCGGAACAAGGGGGTAAGAATAAGGATAAGCAGCAACTGTGCAGACACCGCAGTCAGCTTAGCCGCATACGCTCGTGCCTGAGGAGACACGAAGATATCTAGAGACCACTGTGGATTATTACGCCAGGCCTTAACCACCAGCGCGAGCGCCACCATCATGGAGACAATACGCAACAACATCATCCATGGCGGCACCTGTTGCGACAGCAAGGAAACCGTTGCCATTAAAGCCTGAGGGCCAATAACTAAAACCGCCGCCATACAAATCAGCTTAAGCGCAGACTCCTGATCAATGGGTGCTTCACCAAAAAACTGTGCGGCCAGCGCCAGTGCCAGCAAATCGAGCAATAGCAATGCAACGAGATAGACGTCGGCATCCGGGAAAACCCTTTCGACTTCCTGCACCGGAAGCAACGTGACGACACAAGCCAGGATAACCAGCAGCCACACCCAGCGCACTGCGCGCCGAACCCGCTCTGGCATAGACTGCAAATATGGGCCTCGCAACAAGCGCTCGATAAGTAGGTACCACGCGACGAGCAACAGCAACTCGACCATAACGCTGCTAATACCTATACCGGCA
>CBDTTT010000424.1:0-1584 GCA_965363345.1 uncultured Chromatiales bacterium | reverse complement strand
GTTGTCGGCGGTGTCTTAACTGCACTGCTACTAAAACGAACAGGTCTGAAAGGGCCAACTCCGGGCTTCATGATCGAGTTACCGCCCTACCGCTTGCCAAATCTAAAATCGGTACTCATTCGCTTACTCGATCGCGGCAAAATATTCCTACGTCGTGCAGGCTCCGTTATTTTTACAGTTGCAGTTGTTGTCTGGGCACTCCTCTACTTCCCCCGCCCGGCAGAAATAACAGACGCCTACGATACTCAGCGAGTCGTCGCCGAGGCGCATTTTAGTGACCAAGCTCTAGAAACACGCCTCAATGAAATTGATAACCTCGAGTCAGCCGAACTGCTCGAGCAAAGTCTGCTCGGACGCATGGGCAAAACGATTGAGCCGGTATTCCGCCCGCTCGGCTGGGATTGGAAAATCTCCGCAGCTGTGGTTGCCAGCTTCCCGGCACGCGAGGTGGTGGTTGCCGTATTGGGTACCATCTACGCAGTAGGTGCCGACGTTGATGAGACCGATGAAAGCCTGATTGGTCGTCTGCAAAATGCAAAGCATGCCGATGGCACAACCGTCTTCACCCTACCGATGGCTATCGGTCTGATGGTGTTCTACGCCTTTTGCCTGCAATGTGCTGCCACCATCGCAGTCATGCGTCGTGAAACAGGCGGCTGGGGTTGGCCGCTGTTTGCCTGGTGTTACATGACCGGACTCGGCTATGTTTCAGCCTTACTCATCTATCAGGGATTTAGCTAATGGATTCGGCAACTCAAGAGTTTATTGCTATAGCACTAGTACTTGTCGTCGTTGGCACTGCGGTATTGCGGCGTCTGACTAAACCAAAGAGCGATGGCTGCGACTCCTGCAAAAGCAATCCCAATGGGCAAGACAAGACCGCTGGAACTGAATCAGAAAGCATCATTCGGTTTGTACAAAAACCGGGCAAGCTCAAGTAACCGTTTAAGGCAACCTACGTCGCTATCTTCAAGATTCAATAGCAGCCATAGCTTCAGGAACCCATGGCAAGTCAGTAGTTCCGTAATCTATGCCTTGCTGACTAAGTAAAGCTGAAACCTGCCCACGATGATGGGTCTGATGATTGAAAAAATGCGTCACAGCAACCCACAGCGGGAATGTCAGGCGGTCGTGAAAAGAATCTTGCAACTGCTCCGAACTGACACTCGTCAGCCACGCTGCTATATCCCTATCAGTCTGTTCCCGCTCGCTCTTCAGCTCTGTGAAATCGGCAAACAGAACCTGATCTAAAGACTCATAGTCGTATTTCTTTCCCTGGAATGTTGCCAACCAAACCCTATCTGTCAGCAGCATGTGATTGAGCGTACCTAGCACCGACTTAAAAAATACACCGCTATCGTCCTTCAACTGCGCCTCTGTCAACGCCTCACAACTGGCATAGACCTGGCGGTTCATGGCCGCATGATAGGCAGCAAGCATGTCAAATTGCTCTTTAATCATAGTTGGGCTCATTCTCATAAGGTAAAAAAGGTCGTTCAGACCCCATTTGCAGCAGCTTATCTACTATAGTTGGGAAAGGGAATAAGTGTATTAGGGAGAAGATAACATGAAGACAGCCTATCA
>CBDTTT010000423.1:0-1589 GCA_965363345.1 uncultured Chromatiales bacterium | reverse complement strand
TTCACGGGCACTCAGTACTTTGTCTTCGAACTCTTTTAGTTCCGGTGTGATGTAGCGCTCGGCACCTTTGAGTGTCTGGCGACGAATGTATTCTGCAGGCGCCGCTGCTGATTGCCCTTTACTGATTTCAATAAAGAATCCATGTACCCGGTTGTAGCCGACTTTAAGTGTGGCGATACCGGTGCGTTCACGCTCGCGCGTCTCAAGGTCGGTGAGAAACTGATCGGCATTCGTACTTAGGGCACGAAGTTCATCAAGCTCGGCATCGTAACCGGGCTTAATCACGCCACCGTCACGAATAAGCATGGGCGGGTTGTCTATAACTGCACTAGCCAGCAGTGCCGCACTTTTGGGATGTTCACCGATGCGTTGTTTGAGCTCTTTAGGCAGCATTGCTGCGAGTGTGTCTGTGTAATCGCATATTTCAGGCAGCACACTGAGAGCAGCATTGAGTTGTGCCAGATCACGCGGGCGTGCGGATTGCATCGCGACCCGGGACAGTATTCGTTCAAGATCGCCAATCGCTTTAAGGGTTGCAGTAATTGCTGTCACATCACTATCAAGGATTGCAGCAATCGCAGCGTAGCGATTAGTCAGGATTGCTTGGTCTCTAAGAGGCCGGTTGAGCCAGCGCCTTAGTAGGCGACTGCCCATTGGTGTAACGCAATGGTCGAAAACTCCTGCCAGTGTGTGCGCATCGTTACCCGATAGACTTTTGTCGATTTCCAGATTGCGGCGGGTCGCTGCATCCATCACCAGTGCATCAGAATGCAGTTCGCTGGTAAGTCCGCTGATATGCGGTAGGGCTGTGCGTTGGGTTTCCTGCACATAGTGCAGTAGGGCACCCGCAGCACGAATAGCATCTTGCAGTTCTTCACACCCAAAACCACTCAGGTCTTTGGTGCCGAATTGTTCGCATAGAATTCGATTGGCGGTGTCGAATTCAAAATTCCATGGCGGCATCGATTGGCTACTGCGACCGGGTAGTTCGCGGATCGTTTCGTCCTGCAACAGTTCTGCCGGGTTGATGCGCGCAAGCTCCGCCTCGAGTGCCTCTGCAGAATCCAATTCGGTAATACTGAATCGACCGGAGCTGAGTTCTAGCCACGCCAGGCCGTATTTATTTTTACCTTTGGTAACCGCGGCGATGAGATTGTCTTTGCTCGAATCAAGCAAAGCATCATCGGTCAGCGTGCCGGGCGTGATGATGCGCACAACCTTGCGCTCGACCGGTCCTTTGCTGGTTTTCGGATCGCCTATCTGCTCGCAGATAGCGACCGATTCACCGGCACGCACAATCTTGATTAGATAATTATCAACCGCATGGTAGGGAATGCCCGCCATTGGAATTGCGTTGCCACCCGATTTACCGCGTGCCGTCAGCGTAATATCGATCAATGCCGAGGCTTTCACCGCATCCTCATAGAACAACTCATAAAAGTCACCCATACGATAAAACAGCAGCATATCCGGCACTTCCGCTTTCAGGCGAAAGTACTGCTGCATCATGGGCGTGTGGGTTGTCTGGTCTGAGGCGGTGGCCATGCTGGTCCTGTTTGTTCTTATTAGTCTGCTAGCATAGCGAAAAA
>CBDTTT010000422.1:0-1593 GCA_965363345.1 uncultured Chromatiales bacterium | reverse complement strand
ATGTCCGGCGGGCAGCAGCAGCGTGTCGCGGTTGCCAGAGCCATAGCATCCCGACCAGCGATGGTATTGGCAGATGAGCCTACGGCTAACCTTGATTCGCATACGTCGGAGAAGCTGATGGAGTTGTTTGTGGAGCTTAATGAGAATCACAACACCACGTTTATCATGGCCACTCATGACCAGCGGGTGATGGGCTATGCGAGGCGTCAGATTAAGATGCTTGATGGCAGGATCGTCGATGATATCGACCAGCCTAGTTAGTCTTTCGCTGATGGGCATCTATGTCTTTTCGCTATAAGTCTCTGCGTCTTTTAGTGAATGCACTATGGCCATTCCTAGGGCTTTTGATGGCTGCTCCAGCAGTCGCTGCAGAAGATTGGAAGTATGATTTTGATGGTCATACCAAGCTGCGTTATACCTACACACAGTTCCCTGATAATAGTATTTTTAATGATCTTACCGGTTCAGATGCTAACGATGCATTCGGCAACTTACGCCTGAACCTGAATCTAAAGAAAGGTCGGCTTGATGTTGATACCGCGTATCAGCTCTTCGTGCTGGGCGGGGAGCGCCAGGAATTTAGTAGCGCTCTTCCTGAAGCGCTTAACCCAAATCGTTTGTTAAATGATGACCGGCGACTCTTTGACCTGACCGATGTGATCGAGGATAAGCGGCAGCTTGCAGTTGTGCAGCGAATTGATCGCCTATCTGTGGGCTATACCGGCAAGCGCTCCGTAGTTCGCTTTGGTCGTCAGGCGCTTTCATGGGGCAATGGCCTGTTCTATGCGCCGATGGATGTTGTGAACCCGTTTGATCCGGCTACAGTCGATACCGAGTACAAGTTCGGCGATGACATGTTGTATGGCCAGTTTCTGCAAGCTAATGGCAATGATGTGCAGGGCGCGATGGTGTTTCGGCGTAACTTGCAGACCGGTGATGTCGATAAGGATTCCAGTACTCTTGCGGTGAAGTATCACGGTATGACTGATACCAGCGAGTACGACGTGTTTCTTGCTCAGAACTATGCCGATCCGATGGTGGGTTTGGGGGGGAATCTTAATGTTGGTGGCGCCGTCTGGCGTGCTGATATTATTGCCACAGATGCCGAAAAGTCAGGTGTTACCGGCATGCTGGTAACGAACTTGAGTTATTCATGGGTGTTTGGCGATAAGAACATGAGTGGCTTTCTCGAATATTTCTTCAATGGTTTCGGCCAGCGAGATGGTCGTTACGATGACCTCGCTGCTAATCCGGATCTGTTACGGCGCTTTGCCCGTGGAGAGTTGTATACCTTGGGACGGCATTATATTGGAGCATCGCTGCTGGTTGAGATGACGCCCCTATGGACCCTGACGCCCAACTTGTTTACTAACCTTTCTGATACTAGCGCTCTGGCTCAAATAATCAGTCAGCACAATCTATCCGACAATATCTTGCTGCTTGCTGCGCTCAATGTACCTTTGGGTTCTGATGGCACCGAGTTCGGCGGTCTGCCTGCTGGCGATTCTCCTGATAAGTATTTTTCTCAGGGCCTAGGAGTTTTTGTGCAGCTGGCCTGGTACTTCTGATAGTTTTCCGAAAACGGTTCTGCTT
>CBDTTT010000421.1:0-1601 GCA_965363345.1 uncultured Chromatiales bacterium | reverse complement strand
GAGAACCTCGCCCCCAACGCTGTCAAAAAAAAGGTCGATACCATCAGGGAATAGCTCAGCTAAGCGCTCATCTAAATCATTATTTTTATAATTGATTGCTGCATCAAACCCCAGGTCGTCGACGAGCCAGGCGCATTTTTCGTCGCTGCCGGCAATGCCGACAACTTTAGCCGCACCTTTGATGCGGGCTATCTGACCGGCCGCGGTGCCAACCCCACCAGCTGCTGCCGAGATAAGCACATTGTCACCGGGCTTTATCTTGCCTGCTTCCATTAAACCAAAATAGGCGGTTGCGCCGGATTGTCCGAGAATGCCAAGTTCGAGTGATAGTGGTTTTAGCGGCTCACGAATGTTCTTCGTGCTGAAGACAAATTCTTTGCCACGAGGTTGATGCACAGAATAGTCCTGCCAGCCAAGTGAGCCGACAAAGGTATCTCCGACCGCGTAATCCGGGTGGTTGGAGCTAACGACTTCACCGATACCGCGACCACGCATTACCTCGCCAACCGGCACATTGCCCAGAAACTCACTATGAGCTTCATCAATATAGCCACGTAAAGCAGGCCCGGGCGCGAGATAGATCGTGCGCACGACAAACTCGTTGTTCGCTGGCTCGGGCACCGGGCTTTCAGCCCAAGTGAACAGCTTGTCGCTTATCGGTTCGTCGGTATCAGGGTAGCGTGCGATGACCCATTGGCGATTGATGCTGGCGTTCTGCGGCATCGTCGTCTATTTATTGCTGACTAAATCGAGTGGTGCGGAAGCGAATCGCTCACAGCCACTGTTGCCAATGACAACGGTATCTTCGAGTGGGTGGTTCAAGAGCATTGTGTTCCCCCATATAGTGGCGTTTACTATACCCAAAATTCAGCAGCATCATTGCGATGGAGAATCTTTTGACCACTGAACATCAGCACCAGCTCGCATTGTCGGTTTCGACCGGCGGTATCGCGTATATCACTATCGGTGTTGCCGACATGGATGTAGCTTTGGATTTCTGGGTCGGGCATCTTGGTTTGGAGGTTTCAGCGCGTCATAAGGGTGCTGATGATTGTGCGGCAGCCTTGTGGGGGCTGGCCGCTGGTGAGATTGCGGATCAGGTATTACTGACGACGCCTGGCGGCGCGGCAGGAAGGGTGCATTTGCTGCAGTTCAAAAATACCGGTGAAGCTGTGCGGCACAATGCGGCGTCAACAGACCTTGGGCCGAAGAATCTGGATATTACCTGCACCGAGATGCATCGACATGTTGCAGAATTGAAAGAAGCAGGCTTTGTGTTTCGTTCGGAAGTAGGCGAGTACACATTGGGGGAGTTACACGCCCGCGAAGTACAGATGCCCTGTCATGATGATACCAACATGGTGTTTATCGAAGTGCTCAGTGATGCCGATGAATTTGAAGCGGGATTTTCTGAAAAAGGTTTTGCGGCGGTCACATCATTCGTTGTGATTGTGCCGGACACCGTCCCTGAGGCTGATTTCTATCGGCAGGTTTTTGGTTTGGATGAGGTGCTGTATCACCGTGTGAGTGGTCCTGAGATTGAGGCTGTGGTTGGCTTGCCTAAAGGCGCTGCACTTGAACTGCGGATGCTGGGCAGAGCC
>CBDTTT010000420.1:0-1611 GCA_965363345.1 uncultured Chromatiales bacterium | reverse complement strand
ATTTCGCGAGATTGGCGCGTAATGGCCGGTTTTATTTCTCCACGAAATAGGGATCAGACCCGAATGGCAATTAATAGAGGTGCCCTTAGTTTTTTTGGATGGCCATTTTCACGTACAAGTTCTCTGGCTTCAGCTCTTGGTTTTACCAACAGAGGATAGGCTTTAGGCCTTCTTTTTACGGCTCTTGGTTCTATTCTACCTGACCTTTTTGCGACCCGTTGCTGTGCCATCAAGGTGAGTAGAAATTCCACTGCGGCCCTATCCATGATTGCCGTTTGCTGGAGATAGTTAAGCCATAGTTGCAGGCAATGTTTGAAACTAAGATCCGTTGGTTGCAACCCCGTCATTAATGCCGATTGCGCCATGAGTAGTCTAATAAGATTGTACGCCAGAATGTAAACCCAGATTTCTTTAGCAATCATCTCAGGGGTTCGGCAGCTTAAGATGTTCATGCCAAGAATGGTCTTAATCTGGCCAAGGTTAGTTTCAATTTCCCAACGACGTTTATAAAGCGCAAACAGTGAACGTTTAGAATGGGCTTTCGCATCAATTAATGTTGTTATCATTATCTTGCCCTTCGCTGCAAATTCACGCACAGAAATGGTACCTGGCAGCGCATCAAATCGGGCTTGTTCAATCCAGTCTGGTTTCTTTACGGGTTTGGATATTTCAATGATATGATCTCGCTCGCCAAGCGAAATACCGCGTTTAAAATCGGTTGTTCGCCGACGTGCCCCAAGCTGCTCCATCAAGATATCGACCCCTTTTTCAAGCATTTCGGCAATAAACAGATAGGTTGGAAAAAACGCATCTCCTAACACAATGTCACCCGATTCAAATAGGCCGCTGAGTGTACGAAGCAGGCTTTGTTCGTCACTGCCTTTACCCATAAAACGCCCATAATTCAGACCCAGTACGGCTCCAGAGTAAAGATCAGTGACCGCTAACATGCGACAAATCGGAAAGCCAAGCCCCGGTTTTTGACCACCTTGTTGAGGGTACACACTTTGATTTTCTTCGGTATCTGACATCGTGACTGAAGTGCCATCAACAACACGTACTCTGCGACCTTGCCAATGCCAGCCTGTTGGTGCTTCTTCTGCGAGTGATTTACCGATAAACGTTGCCAGTGCTTTTGGCATCTCCAGCGGTAATCGTTGTCTCGCTTTACAGTAACCCCCCGTGTGTGTGCTACATGGCTTTAAGCCGTAGACTAAAGATTTAACCACAGCCTGATTTACCATGTTTTGGCAAGAGCGATCCTGACTTAACACTTGAGCCACAAACATTGAAAGTGTTTCGGTTGGTGGAAAAAGTCGCTCTCGATGCTCGGGCAGTAAGGATTCAACCTGATCGAATAAATCAGATGACGTTAATAGATTAAAGATGCTATAACAATCTGTATTGGATGCGTGTTTACGAAAAGAGTTTTGTTGAACCTTAAAGCTTCGACGATTAACATGAGTCATGACCGGTCTCCGGGGAAGTGGATTGTTTGGCGATTTGAAGCTTAACCGCCAGACCGGTCTTTTTCTACTTGTTAATCAAGGATTTACGGCTTAAGTAAGTGCCATTCTACTCTGACCCCGATTATTCTTTGCGTGGCATGAA
>CBDTTT010000419.1:0-1612 GCA_965363345.1 uncultured Chromatiales bacterium | reverse complement strand
TCCCTTATATACTTTGCGCAGCTTGAAAGTGCGAACTGTATTTATGCACACCATTTCGACCCGGTTTATGAAATTCGACCATCGTTCTGTTATCCATAAGTAGTTTATTAATCAGTACTTCCAGCACGACGCCTCATTGAGGCACATTACTTTTGTATTAACAGGATAGAAATTATGTCTAACACTACCGGCACAGTTAAATGGTTTAACGACGCTAAAGGCTTCGGCTTTATTGAACAAGAATCTGGACCAGACGTTTTTGCACACTTCAGTGCAATCGGCGGCGAGGGTTTTAAAACTTTGGTCGAAGGCCAGAAAGTTGAGTTCACTGTAACTCAGGGCCAGAAAGGTCCTCAGGCTGAGAACATCAAGCCTTTATAATAGCTTTCGCTATGTATAAGAAAACGGAGCCTTTTGGCTCCGTTTTTTTTGCCCTAAATAAACTCAACTCGTTTGCGGCATTCTCGTCAGATACAGAAGCAAAGCGTGTTGATTCATCGTCAGCCATGTTTAACTAGCCCTATGATTAATTATTTGTTCCGGTTGCTGTTGCTGAGTATTGTCGCGTTGTCGTCTGCTGAGGCCTCGGAGTTGCGGATTGCGGTAGCAAGCAACTTTCTACCTGTGATGCAGGAGCTTGTGGCCGGGTTTCAGAAGACCGGAGATACTTCTGTTCGAATAAGCGCCGGCTCTAGTGGCAAACACTATGCGCAGATCGTCAACGGGGCACCTTATGATGTGTTTTTTTCTGCAGATGCAGCCAAGGCGATTCTGTTAGAGCAGCAGGGGTTGGGTGTAGCCGGAACCCGTTCTACCTATGCAGTCGGTCGATTGGTTCTATGGCCATCGGTTGCTGAAAGCGAAGCTGCTATCGCGCAGTTGCAGAGGCTGACCATTGATGATGGCGCTTATCTGGCAATGGCTAATCCACTATTGGCACCATACGGGCTCGCGGCACAACAGGTGCTTGAGCAGCTAAAACTGTGGGGCCAATTAGATGCCAGTATTGTTCAAGGCGAGAATATTGCTCAGACGTTTCAGTATGTTGCCAGCGGTAATGCCAGCCTCGGTTTTGTCGCGAGGTCTCAGCTTATAGTTTATGAGAAAGATGCGTCTGAAATGTGGCTCGTCCCGGCCGAGATGCACATGCCCATCAATCAGCAGTTAATTGTGTTGACGGATACTGATGCCGCGCGCCAGTTTCTTGCCTATATTCAGAGTCCTGCGGCACAAGCTATTATCCGTAGCTATGGTTATGAGATTCCCTGATGTCTGGTGATATTGAAGCGATAGTATTGACGTTGAAGCTGGCATCTGTCAGCACGTTGGTATTGCTGTTGATAGGCACTCCCTTTGCCTGGTGGTTAGCGCATAGTCGCGCGCGTCTTAAGTTTTTGATCGAGGCTGTGGTTGCGTTGCCATTGGTATTGCCGCCTACAGTTTTGGGCTTCTATCTGCTGATTGCATTGGGTGCAGGGCGGTTGCCGGGAGGCGGCACACTGGCGTTTACCTTTACTGGGCTGGTCATCGGTTCGGTTATCTATTCATTGCCGTTTGTCGTGCAGCCTTTGCGCGATGCTTTTGCCGCTGTAGGCCGCCAGCCATTGGAAAT
>CBDTTT010000418.1:0-1622 GCA_965363345.1 uncultured Chromatiales bacterium | reverse complement strand
GCCTATCTGCGCAGTCTGTGCCGCGAGAGTCGCCTCAGCTTGACGAATATCCGGACGTCGCTCCAACAAATCAGAAGGCAAACCAACCGGGATTTTCGGCGGTAGATCAAGAGCCGAAAGATCACGATCACGAATAATTGGCTCGGGGTTTCTGCCTATCAGCAAGTTTAGCTGGTTTTCAACCTGCCTTTGTTCACGACGCAATGCCACCAGTGAAGCCGCGGCATCAGCCTCTTCAATTTGCGCTTGATTAAGATCCAGCAACGGCACAGTGCCTTTGTCAAAACGCGCCTGAATAATACGCGTAGATTCTTTGCGGGTTATCAGGGTTTGCTCAGAAATATCAAGACGGCTGTCTACATCAAGCAACAGCAGATAGGTAGCAGCAACGTCCGATATAAGTGTTGTCAAAACTATGTTGCGCGCTTCGACTGTCGACAATAGCTCGGCCCTTGCCGACTCGGTAGAGCGCCGTAACTTGCCCCAGAGGTCAATCTCAAAATCGAGCCCCGCACCAAGCACAAACTGCTCGCTAGTGCCGAAGTTTGAAAACCCTCCAAGCAAATTCCCCCGGCTGCCGCTTGCCTCGCCACCAATTGAAGGAAACTGATCTGCCCTAACAAAGCCCAGTGAGGCACGGGCTTCCTCAATACGAGCGATGGCGGTGAGTAAGTCCTTATTCTCTTCCAAAGCAACAACAATCAATTGATTGAGCTGCTCATCATCAAACAGTTCAAACCAAGCGACATTGGCTATCGATTCTCCGGCAGGCACATCAACCCGATACTGCTCAGGCTCAGGCACTATAGGCTTCACAAAGTCCGGCCCCATGGTGCAGCCCGCAAGACCTGCGAACGACACTATGGCGGCAAATCGCAGGACTCCATTCACGCGGCATCCTCCGCCACAGATTTATTCTTACTAATATAGCGCTCCACAAAAACGTACAGCGCAGGTATAACCAGTACACCAATTACGGTTGCAGCAAGCATTCCCGAGAATACTGTCATACCCATAACCTTGCGTGCCTCAGCACCTGCACCCGTAGCAACCAATAATGGAATGACGCCAAGGATAAATGAGAAAGCAGTCATCAAAATGGGTCGGAACCTTTCGCGGGCTGCATGCAATGCGGCTTCAAGAGGTGGCATACCCTCCTCAAACTTCATCTTCGCAAACTCGACAATCAAAATAGCGTTCTTCGCCGACATGCCGATGAGCATCACCAAGCCAATCTGGGCAAACACATTGTTCTCGTAGCCTGGCAAAAATAGACTGGCAAGCCACAGCCCCAGCATTGCGCCGAAGATTGCAATCGGTGTGCCCAACATCACACCCAAGGGCAACGACCAGCTCTCATACTGGGCAGCCAGAATCAAAAAAACGAACAACAAAGCTAACCCGAATACCTGCGCCCCAGAACCGGCAGCGGCACGCTCCTGATAGCTCATCGCATTCCAGCTGTAGGTCATATCGCTAGGCAATGTCTGTGCAGCAACCTCTTCGAGCGCATTCAGTGCCTGAGCGGAGCTGTAACCCGGTGCCGGCGACCCGGTAATCTCAGCGGCGCGGAACAAGTTAAAACGATTCGTGTACTCAGGCCCCTGAGTTGGCGATGTTGA
>CBDTTT010000417.1:0-1626 GCA_965363345.1 uncultured Chromatiales bacterium | reverse complement strand
TGCGAGTAAACCCACCCCGAAAAAACGGGGCTCAAACAGAAAGAAACTCTATTTCATGTCAATGCGAACGTAGCGTAGCGACAAGCATCCGTTTTAAGCAACTGCTCTTAGGATGCCGGATGCCGCATCCGCTCTCCCGAGCAGTGCTTTTTACTGCCTAGTGTCATTGCCATGCATTTTGCCAAGCTCATGCTTTCTGAGCCGCTCATGCTTTCTGAGCCGCATCCGTCTTTTGCATGCTGGATTCCGCAGCACTCTTCAGCACAGTATCATTGCCATGCATTTTGCCAAGCTCACGTATTTTGAGCCGAATATGCAAGCATCTGTTTTTTAGATGCCGCATCCGTTCTTTGCATGCCCAATCTCCTCATAACTTGCTTAGACTCTTCGATTTCGCACAGTGCCACAATCCAAACATTCATATTCGACACAGCACTAGTTACAGGAATCGTTGCCTTAATGGGTGAATGATACTTGGGTGGATGATACACTTGACAGAAGGTGTTCTGGTAACTAGAATCTTTGACTATTATAGTCAATACTGAAAAGGTCATCGCATGGCAAGTTTATCAGCTCTGACAAATATATGGGATAACGTCAAAGAAATCGACCTGCAGCCTCTGCGGCATGAAGCCTTGAGCGGGGTGCGGTTGACGATTATAGGCATACCGGGCAGCGGTCGCCATACGTTAGCCGGCATGATGCGCCAGGACTCCGTGCACGCGGACATGGTGACGGAGGCTCCCGTCCAGATTCTTGACCTTAGCGAGGCCAACCAGGCATCCAAAGCTGACCTGGTTGTGTTGTTGGTGGATTCCCGCAAGACGGATTTTACGCGCGAAGCGGAGTTGTCCCGCATATATGCGGGTGCTAGCAAGCCTCTCCTGGTTTGCATCAACAGGTTTGAAGACGATGACACTGCTCTGGTGATCAAGACCTGGGTTAATTGGAAGAGCCGGCGCGTGGTGGACGGTTCGATCCTTGACATCAAGTTTCTTACAGGTCAGTTCGCCTCAGCCGTGATCGACCTGTTGCCCGGCAAACATCTGGCATTGGGACGTTATTTCCCGCTCTTTCGAGTTCCGGTTGCGCATCATTTGATCAACGACACCTGCTTAACTAACACCGCATACTCGTTCAGCACCGGAATAGCTGAGATCATCCCGATACTGAATATTCCGCTTACCGTGACGGATATGTTCGTGTTGAGCAAGAACCAGGCGTTTCTGGTTTATAAGCTCGGCTTGGCGTTGGGTTTTTCAACCCGCTGGCAGGATTATATGGCCGAATTTGGCGGAGTCCTTGGTAGCGGCTTCATGTGGAGGCAGTTAGCGCGCAGCCTGGTGAGTCTGGTACCGCTGTGGGGCATCTTGCCCAAGATCAGCATCACCTATGCCGGCACCTATGTGGTAGGGCAGGTCGTACTGCAGTGGTATTTAACCGGACGCCACTTATCGAGAAAGCAGATTCGAGCTCTGTATTCCAGAGCGTTAATTCGCGGCAAGGAATTGGGCAGAAATCTGATGCATAGGATGCCGCGACTGCGCCTGCCACGGTTGGGTCTGCCACGGCTGCGCTTGCCGCAATTAAGGTTACCCCGTTTGCCTCGTCTGCGCCTGCCACGTC
>CBDTTT010000416.1:0-1650 GCA_965363345.1 uncultured Chromatiales bacterium | reverse complement strand
CACGGTATAGGTCAGGCCTTCGGGAAAGTCTTTAGACAGCTCTTCCATCGCTGCATTCACCTGCGCGGCAACATCCAAACCATTAGCACCCGGCAACTGATAGATCGACAGAATCGCTGCCGGACCCGCGTTAAGCCTGCTGATGGCATTGTATGTCTGTGTGCCCAGTTCAACTCGAGCAACATCTTTAACACGAACCTGAGACCCGTCAGAATTCGAACGCACAATGACGTTGCCGAACTCTTCTGCCGTGGTCAGGCGGCCCTGAGTCCGCACCTGATAGGTGAAGCGGGTACCTGGCAATGCCGGCGGACCACCAATCTGACCCGCAGGAGCAATCACATTCTGTTCCTGAATAGCACGGGTAATATCCGGCACAGTAATACTGAGCTTAGCCAACTGATCGGGCTTAACCCAAACCCTCATAGCGTATTCACTGCCGCCCAGCACATCGGCTTGGCCAACACCGCGAATACGAGCAATCTCATCCAAAACACTAATCGTCAGATAGTTGCTAAGGAAGTCCTGATCGTACTGACCATCGGGAGAATAGAGCGACACCAGCAACAACGGAAAAGACAGCTTCTTCTTAACCGTAATACCGAGACGTTTTACCTCTTCAGGAATACTCGCCTGCGCTTCAGAGACTCTATTCTGAACAAGGACATTCGACATATCGAGATCGGAGCCCACTTCAAACGACACCGTCAAACGCATAGTGCCGTCGTTGGCATTAACTGATTTCATATACAGCATGTTTTCCACGCCGTTTACTTTTTGTTCAAGCGGCGTTGCTACAGACTGCTCAACAACTTCGGCATTGGCACCGGTATAGGTTGCCATTACCTCGACTTCGGGTGGATTAATATCGGGATACTGAGCAATGGGCAGGCTCGATAAAGAAACAAGACCGACAATCACGATAATGATAGCCATCACCATCGCGACGATAGGTCGCCGAACAAAAAACTCTGCCATTAGATAGTCGCCTGCGGAGCAGCCACTAAGGGCTGCGGATCGACAATCGTGCCGCCTCGCACCTTCTGCAAGCCCTCGACAATAAGTGTATCGCCGGCAGCAAGACCCGATTCAATAACGACATTGTTACCGCTAAAAGGCCCTAGCTCAACGCTACGAATAACCACCGTGTTGTTCTCATCGACCACATAGACACGAAATAAGCCCTGTATCTCTATCAATGCCTGACGGGGAATCACGATGACGTCTTCCAGCTTCTTATAACGCGCCTTGACGCGAGCAAACTGCCCTGGCAGCAACACGCGATTAGGGTTTGGAAATGCTGCTTCAACACTGAAGGTGCCGGTTGTGAGGTCTATAGATTGTGCCGACGCAATGACCTTGCCCTTATGCGGATGCACGCTGCCATCAGCAAGAATAAGCTGCAAATCAGGCTCGCGACCGGCACGTGTTTGCTTAGGCACAGATGCAACTTCACGGGCATCAACAACTTCAGGGTTCTTAAGATAGGTTCGTGCCAGTATCAAATACTCACTTTCAGAAATTGAGAATCTAACGCGAATCGGATTGATATCCGATAGTGTATTCAAAACAACCGGGTTCGGGTCGCGACCAACGAACTCGCCCGGTCTAGCCTTACTAATACCGATCAAGCCATCAATAGGCGCAATA
>CBDTTT010000415.1:0-1662 GCA_965363345.1 uncultured Chromatiales bacterium | reverse complement strand
TCATACCCGGCATTGGGCATGACAAAGGCAAGTCTTTCGCCGTTACAACGTAACGGTTTTCAGCATTAGCTTGAATAAGCCCGCCATTTTCTGCCGACATTAAGGTCCCCTTCACTCATAAGCCCATTGCTGCCGATAGCAGCTATCAGTGGATGAGTATAACAAGCGATTAACGGCGAAACCGTCGCCAGCGGGCTATTTTTCTTCGAGGTACAGCTGCCACAATTCAACGACCTGCTGAGGGCTATCGCCCAACTCTTCGGCAGGGATCAACGGCGTCTTGCCTACCAAAGCAAAGCGATGCAGCCAACTCCTATATTCCCGATAGATTTCAGCTAGCTGTTCGGAATGTGCGGACTGCATAATTCCCGCTTCCGCCAGTGCTTCAAGCTGTCGGACATTATCTGACCAAATGATCAATGCCGATTCATTCTTCGCATTGGCAAGCACGAGATACTGGACAAGAAACTCAATGTCCACCACACCGCCTTTGCCGTGCTTAATATGCAATTCGGTGGCGGTACTCTTATCAAGCTCGCCACGCATGCGCTCACGCATCTTCAGCACATCGGCGCGCAAGTCATCAAAATGCACATATTCGGTTAGCACCTTGTCACGTAAGCCCGCAAACTTGGTACGAATTGAATCAGGCCCCGCTATAGCACGACTGCGCAATAGTGACTGATGCTCCCAGGTCCAGGCATCATCGCGCTGATACTTATTAAAGGCCTTCAGACCGCTCACCATCTGACCTGAGTTACCACTAGGGCGAAGACGGGTGTCGACCTCGTACAAAACCCCCGAGAGCGTGCGCATGGAAAGCATGTTGATGAGTCGCTGTGCAAGACGCGCGAAAAACACCGTATTGTCTAACGAACGTTCGCCATCGGTCTGCTGGTTCTCGCCTTCGGAATCATGCACAAACACGAGATCGAGATCTGAGCCGTAACCCAGCTCGAAGCCACCCAGCTTGCCGTAACCCAGGACCCCGAAACTGGCTTCACGCAAACCGCTGCCGTCATCACACATTGGCTTACCGTGCTTGGCGACCATCTCGCCTAAAGAAAGCTCAAGCGCTGCCTGAACAACTAGCTCGCCAATGTCGGTCAGCCTGTCACTGACGTGCATCAGCGGCATGATGCCACTCAGGTCTGCCACGGCAGTACGGAAGACCGCGGCCTGCTGGAAGTTACGGATACCCTCTAAACGTTGCTCGGCATCATCAGTGTTGCTATCACCAACACGAACAGCAAGATCAGCTGCAAAATCTACCCGTGTCGGAGCCTGAGAAAACACGCGTGGGTCAAGCAGCTCATCAAGCAGTAGTGGGTGCGTTGCAATCTGACTCACCAGAAAATCACTGCGGGCTACAAAACTCACCAAGCGCTTCAACGCTGCTGGATTTTCATTCAATAATGCGAAATATGCCGAACGTCGGCCGATCGCTTCGATCACCTTAAGGCACCCATCCAATGCTGCATCGGGTGATGTCTCTGCGGCGGAAGCCATAATTATCTCAGGCACCAAACGATTGAGTCGCGCACGACCCGGCTCATCCAATCGCTGAATTGCAGAATTAAGCTTAAGTCGATTTAACTGCTCGGGTACCGACTCAGGGTTTTTAAAACCTAGTTCTGCGAGCTCTTCCAGAGCACTCTCGCC
>CBDTTT010000414.1:0-1666 GCA_965363345.1 uncultured Chromatiales bacterium | reverse complement strand
AGACGAGCCTAAAAACCCTGGGTGGCCGCAAACTGGCGGTTTACCTGCGCGAACACAGCACCAAGCCGGTTAATGCCGTTTTCGGCGGCCTGCTCAGCACCGCTATTTTGCAAAGCAGTTCTGTCGTTGGCCTCATGGTGCTGGCGTTTACCGGGGCCGGCTTGTTAACACTCACCAGCGCCCTCGGCATTGTCTTCGGCTCTAATCTGGGCACCACGCTTACCGGCTGGATTGTTGCCACCGCCGGTTTCAAATTTGAGATTTTTGAATTCAGTCTGCCGATGATTGCCATCGGTGGTCTCACCTTTATGTTTGCGAGCAACCGCTGGGTTGAATACGGTCGTGCCGTATTAAGCCTCGGGCTGCTGCTGCTGGGCTTGCAACTCATGAAGACCAGCGTGATGTCGGTGGAGCAACTCATCGACATCAACGATCTCGCCGGTCTGGCACCCTGGCAATACCTGCTGTTTGGTACGGCAGTCGCTGCAGTCATTCAATCCAGCTCTGCCACCATGATGATCACCCTCACGGCATTGCATGCGGGCATTATTTCTTTACCCAACGCAGCGGCAATAGCCATCGGTGCAGACCTTGGCACAACCACCACGCTTTTAATCGGCGCGATAAAAGGCTCGCACATCAAACAACAGGTGGCGGCCGGACAAATTATCTTTAATGTCGTTACCGACATCATCGCTTTCGCGCTGCGGGTGCCACTGCTAGGCGTCGTTGCCTTTATTGGCATCGAAGACCCGTTGTATTCACTGGTGGCGTTTCATAGCCTGTTTAACTTCCTCGGTCTGGCTTTGTTTATGCCACTCACAGGACAATTTGCAAGCCAACTGCAACGTTGGATTCCCGCACGTAACGATCGTGAAGCCAGCTACCTCACTGAAGTGGGTGACAGTGTTAACGAAGCCGCACTTGATGCCATCGAGCGTGAGACTTCGATGCTCATCGCCCGTGTCTGTCGACTGCTAGCATTAGCATTTGCCCCGCCGTTGCCAACGCCTTCGGGAATGTCTCCGGTGCCGTATCAGCGTGGAATTGAAGCCCAACGCAACAGGTCTTTTGGTGAACTCTATGCTGCCACCAAAAAACTCGAAGGCGAACTAATGGAGTTCACCATCCGTCTGCAGGCAGGTCCGATGGACACCTCCGACTCGGAGCGCCTAAGCCAACTGCTTAATGCCGCTCGAGAAGCCATGCACAGCGCCAAGGCTATTAAAGATATTCGCCACAACCTTATCGCCTTTGCTCAGCCCGGTGATGCTGTGGCTAAACGCTACTCGACAGCCTTCCGCGAATCGATGCACAACTTTTTAAGCGGGCTTTGGCAACTGCGCCAGACCGATGACCACGACATCAGCTTCGACGATCTGGCAGAAATGCTAGCGGCGGCCCGTCGCAGCCATGATGAACTGCACGACACCATCTACACCGATATGCGCCAGACGCAACTGGCACAAACTCAGGTTTCATCGCTGCTGAATGTAAATCGCGAACTGCTCAACACCCATCGCTCACTGCTACTCGCCTTGGGTGACTATTACCTGAAGCCGGATTCTCAGGAAAACCTTGAGCGCGTGCCGTTTTAGGGCGATACAGATCATGGCTGTTTGGCTCTAGGCTCATCGGCCTGGCAGGACGCTGCAACAGACAGCAT
>CBDTTT010000413.1:0-1669 GCA_965363345.1 uncultured Chromatiales bacterium | reverse complement strand
GATTTAATAAACGAACAGCCATACTTTAATGGCGTACCATGGGTCATCGATTCCAGCTGCCCCAGCGTTTGTTGATTTGCCATTAACAAATCAGCAAATTTAAGCATGATGTTGGCGCGCTCAGCGCCGTCCAGACCTGACCAACTTCCACTATCAAACGCCGTTCTGGCGGCGGCGACCGCCTGCTCAGCCTGTGCTTTGCTGGCTCGAGAGTAGCTGGCCACTAAGCCGCCATGAGCTGGGCTATAACGCTCAGCATCGCCCCTATCACCAGACTGCCACTTGCCATCAATAAATAGCTGATAACGCGCTATTTTTGATTCTTCGGTTGTTTTCACTGAATTTTTAGTCGTTATTGCCATGTTGATTTCACCATGTCACTTGCTTTCTCACCGATCATAACCGCCGGTGCATTTGTATTGCCGCTGACGATATTAGGCATAATAGAGGCGTCAGCCACTCTTAAACCGGTTACTCCACGTACCCTTAATTGTGGTGTGAGCACCGCCATTTTATCGTCTTCCGGTCCCATTTTGCAGGTGCCTACCGGGTGATAGACCGTGCCGGAATTTTGTTTAATATGCTCAATAATCGCTTGCTCGCCGCTAAGCTCAATATCTGGCGAGCGTTGTTTTCTGCGATACGGCGCAAATGCTTTACTTTCTAACACCTGTTTTACGATTTTTACACCCTGCACCAGGGTTTCCAGATCACCGCGTTGGGTCAAAAACTGTGGGTCGATATCGGGCGAAACAAACGGATCGGCACTGGCCAGTTTTAACGTACCTCGGCTATTCGGGCGTAAAACACAGGCCGTCAGCGAAATAGAATGGCCATAGTTAAGAGAGCGGCCATTATTCGACGCATTGCCCGATAGAAAATGAAATTGAATATCCGGTGCCTCAAGGTCTGGCTTGGAACGAACAAACCCTCCGCCCTCTACCACATTGGAGGTCAGTACGCCTTTTCGGCCTCCAAACAAGTATTGAAAAACCCCCATTGCCGCTCGTGGCATAAACTGCGGCGACAAGCCCAAACCAAAGCCCGGTTTGGCATGAAACGACATGCCAACATCCAAATGATCCTGAAAGTTTTCACCCACCCCAGGCAGATCATGCACTAGCTCTATGCCATGTTGCTCTAACTGCTTCGCTGGCCCAACACCGGATAACAGCAAAAGTTGCGCCGAACCAATCGCACCAGCACTTAAAATGATCTCTTTGTTGCAAGCCACTTTCTGAGTCTTGCCGTCTTGCACGTACTCTACCGCCACTGCACGTTTATTATCGTCAAACAGTACTTTGCTGGCGTGAGTGCCAGTGATCACGGTTAAATTTGAGCGCTTTAACGCAGGTTCAATAAATGCCCGGGCTGAACTGCAACGTTCTCCATTGACTTGATTTACATGGTAAGGAGCAAACCCTTCAACATTGCCAGTGTTAAAATCTTCAACCACTGGGTAACCACATTCATCTGCTGCATCCAGCAAGACTCGTGTCGGTTTTTCGATGTGTCTTAAACCTGACACCGATAGCTCGCCGCCAACGCCGTGAGTATCGCTGCTGCCATACTGGAAGTTTTCCGATTTTTTGAAATAAGGCAGCACTTCGTCATAGCTCCACCCTTCATTGCCAAGTGCGGCCCAACCGTCGTAATCGGGTTTAAACCC
>CBDTTT010000412.1:0-1677 GCA_965363345.1 uncultured Chromatiales bacterium | reverse complement strand
TACGCCCAAGGCCGAGATTGAAGGCGATATGGGTGACACCCACGTTGGCTTGCAGGCACGTCTGATGTCTCAGGCACTGCGTAAACTGACAGGTAACATTAAGCGCTCTAACACCATGGTTATCTTTATTAACCAGATTCGCATGAAGATTGGTGTGATGTTCGGTAGCCCCGAAACAACCAGTGGCGGTAATGCACTTAAGTTCTACGCGTCTGTTCGTTTGGATATTCGCCGTATTGGCGCGATCAAGAAGGGCGATGAAATTGTGGGCAACCAGACCCGCGTTAAAGTCGTTAAAAATAAAGTGTCACCGCCGTTCAAACAAGCGGAGTTCGAGATCCTCTACGGTCACGGTGTGTCGCGCGAAGGCGAGCTTATCGACTTGGGTGTTGCCAATAACCTGGTTGAGAAATCAGGCTCTTGGTACAGCTACAACGGCAATCGCGTAGGGCAGGGTAAAGAGAATGTACGTATGCACTTGCTAGAGCATCCCGAGATTGCCGAAGAGATCGATACGAATCTCCGCGCTATTTTGTTGCCAAAAGATGATGGGCTGGTTGTTGTTAAGACCAATCCTGACGACTTGCCGGAAGACTTGCCGGAAGCCGTTGCCTGATAGTTGGACGTTGATTGATAAGATTTTCCCTGCCGGCTCCTTGTGAGCCGGTAGTGGTTTCTGGGCTTGTGAAACTATCGGATACCTGTGCTGCCATGATCGAAAACGACAATAAACCCCAATCTGTTGAAGAACTGCTGGTCGGCATGCGCGAAGAACATGGCGAGGCCGTTCCAGCCGATAAGCCCAAGCGCAAGAGAGGTAAAGGGCGATCACCCAGACACGTCGCGATGGATGTTTTGGCCTATCGTGAGCACAGTCGACTCGAACTCGAACAAAAACTTACTAAAAAACTAGCTGATAAGCTTGAAGCTGGCGATATATCCAGCGAGGATATCTCTGTAGTATTGGATGAGCTTACGGAAGACGGCTTGCTTGACGATGCCCGTTACGCCGAAAGCTTTATAAACAGTAGGGTTCGACGGGGCCAGGGTCCGGTAAGAATACGCCGTGATATGGGCCAGAAAGGCATATCTTCTGCGCTTATAGAGCAGGCCTTCTCCGAGCGTGAAGTGAACTGGTCGCAGCTGGCAAGAGAAGTACGGCAGAAGCGCTTTGGCGCAGATCTGCCGCAAGAATATAAGGAGCGCGCTAAACAGGCGCGTTTTTTGCAGTACCGAGGCTTTACCAGCAGTCAGATTCAGTCTGCACAGGGTAGGAGCTTCGATGAGTGATTTGAGCATCATTCAGAATTTGTAGCCGTGCTTATTGCTGACAAACCGCAGCAGTATCGGCGGTTTGTTTAGGCGTAGCTTTTTATTAGAGCTGCCGTCTATTAAATAGTTATATAGCAGCAGTCACCTATCATGAACTCAGCTGAGTTACGCAAAGCATTTCTGGATTATTTCGCGGCACAGGAACATCGCATTGTGCCCAGTTCGCCTTTAGTTCCGGGTAACGACCCTACCTTGTTGTTTACCAACGCGGGCATGGTGCAGTTCAAAGATTGCTTTCTTGGCAGTGAAGTTCGCAGCTACAACCGCGCAACCAGTTCGCAGCGTTGCGTGCGCGCCGGTGGTAAGCACAACGATCTCGAGAACGTAGGCTATACCGAAGACATC
>CBDTTT010000411.1:0-1685 GCA_965363345.1 uncultured Chromatiales bacterium | reverse complement strand
CAACCGAGCGCATACCAGTAATATTGGGGGATAAATCCGACATTACAAGGTCAACAGGCACATCACCAATACATTCTTTGAGTTCTGCAAGCGCTGCATCCTCAGTGAAGTCACCAAGGATGAACTCGACATCATCAATCGGCGGCATATCTAATATATCCAGACCGATTACGCGACCATTGGTTCCAACGCATTTCATCGCGTACTGACACCAGCCGCCCGGAGCTGCGCCCAAATCAACGACAACAGAGCCCCGCTTCATCAGTTTATGGCGCACCTGTATCTCTTCCAGCTTGTACACCGCACGCGAGCGCCAGCCTTCCCTACGCGCTCTCTGCACGTAAATATCTGCTTCCTGACGCTGTCTCCAACGTGTACTCGAACCTTTGCTTCCCATAGTCTTATTCTAGGTCAGCTACTGCTGTACCACTCATAAACTTTGTACTAATGCCCGAGCATCGGTATCCTACGCGCCCCAACGTGCTCGATAGCCATCTGAAGAAGCGATTATGAACCTTACCGAAACCCAGCGAAAAAGCCTCAAAAAACAGGCGCACAGTCTAAAGCCCGTGATTATGGTGGGTAATGCAGGTATCACAGACTCATTGCTTGCGGAGCTGAACTCTACTCTCGAGCATCATGAACTCATTAAAGTAAAAGTGAGCGCTGGCGAGCGTGATGCCAGAGATGCCGCAATTGGCAAACTCGTTAAAGCGAGCAGCTCAGTATTGGTCGGCCGTGTGGGTAACATCGCCACCCTGTACCGGGCACCAAAGAAAGGCAGCAAAAAAGAAGCCCGAGTAAAACTAGCTAAATAATGTTTAGGTGTCAGACGACACACAGAGTCTCAACTCTCTAGACGTAGAGAATCTCAATAACTTCGTAAACCTTATCGCCGCCAGGTGTCCTCACAACAACCTCATCGTCCTGACGCTTGCCAATAAGCGCACGGGCAATAGGTGATGAAATAGAAATAAGACCGGAAACAATATCAGCTTCATCTTCACCTACTATCTGATACTGAATCTCTTTATCAGCATTTTCATCAAACAACTTAATCGTAGCGCCGAAGACAATCCTGTCGGGCTCGCCAAGAGTTGTTACATCGATAATTTGTGCGTTTGACAGCTTACCGTCGAGATCTTTAATACGCCCTTCAATAAAGCTCTGCTGCTCTTTCGCGGCATGGTACTCGGCGTTTTCTTTCAGGTCGCCATGAGCACGCGCTTCCGCAATTGCTGCAATAACACGGCGACGATCTTCGCCTTTCAAACGCGTCAACTCTTCACGCATCTGCACGGCACCACCGACTGTTATAGGAACCTTACTCATGCCGAAGCCTGCTCAGCTAATCTCTTATGCAAATCCTGAAGTCGATTAACGCCAGTGCCATCAATGTGATCAATGGCAATTACCGTTGCACTGCCTGCAGCGATAGTTGTGTAGTAAGTCACGGCGTTATGCACGGCAGCGCTGCGGATCGCCTGTGATTCACGAATAGCTTTCTTGCCTTCAGTCGTATTAACAATCAATACAACTTCACGGTTTTTGATCATATCGACAATATGTGGGCGACCTTCACGAACCTTGTTAATTCGCTTACAGGCAATACCCAACTCTGTCAGATGCTTGGCAGTGCCATCGGTAGCGACCAAATGGAAACCTCGCTCTAATAGCGAACGACC
>CBDTTT010000410.1:0-1689 GCA_965363345.1 uncultured Chromatiales bacterium | reverse complement strand
GTAATGAAGAGATAGTCTCGTACTTTAATAAACAGCGTGACGTCTACAAATTTACTCATGACCAGACAGTCCGCCTGATGAATCAGGGCTATAACGGCGAAGAAATATCAGAAATGATTACCTTGCCAGCTGAGCTTGAAAGCAATTGGGCAACCCGCGGTTACTACGGCACGTTAAGACATAACAGCCGTGCGGTTTATCAGTTCTATATGGGCTGGTATAACGGCAACCCTTCTGATCTGAATAACCTGCCACCAGAAATGGTTGCCACGAATTACATGAAGTTTATGGGTGGTGAAGAGAAAGTGCTTGAAATGGCACAAAAGTCTTTTGACGATGGTGAATATCGTTGGGTGGCGGAAGTAATGAAGCATGCCGTATTTGCCAATCCCGAGAGTGTAGCCTCTAAAAGCCTATTAGCAGACAGCCTGGAGCAATTGGGTTATCAATCTGAGTCGGGTCCGTGGCGTTCAGTCTATTTACAAGGCGCATTTGAGTTGCGTAATGGAACTCCCCAGCTGGGTGGATTAGTGACTGCGACACCAGATACCATTCGGGCGATGAGCCCCGATATGTTGTTTGACTATCTTTCGGTGCGCCTAAATGCAGAAAAAGCGGCCGGTAAGAAATTCACCATTAATATGGATTTTACCGACCTGGAAAGCCATTACACACTGTCGGTAGAAAACTCCGTATTAAATCATACGCAAAAGCAAATCGAAAAAGCGGATGTGCATCTGGTGTTAAGCATGACAACAATGAATAGCGTTCAACTTAAAGAAACAACGATTGAACAGGCGATAAAAGATGGAAAGATTGAGATCGAAGGCGACAAGAAGGTCTTTGATGAATTTCTAGCCATGCTGGATGAGTTTGAGTTCTGGTTTAATATCGTTACTCCCTAGGCTGATCAGCGTTGCCAGCTGAAAACTCAAATCTTAACTTTCGGCTGCAGCTGAGTAAGGCCTTAATGTTCGTAACGGATAGTAACGGTTAGCATGATTCGTGGCATCCCATGGGGAAGGTACCCCATGGGACACACACTCTATCGCTTTACTCAAGGTCGAAGCTCAGACATATCCCAACCCTTGTTTATGGCTGGATAGCCTGGTTGATTCGTGTGGTTCAGGTGGAGTTGAGACGAAAGCGCGTGTCTCTTCAGACCAGACTTTGGGCCGATCCCGACCCGCACCTGTTTTGCTTAAACTATCGACTGAAAGGTTTTCGCCACACCGGCTTTTAGCAACTTGCCTTCAAGTGGTTCATCCGGCAGCCAGAGGTTAAGTTTTTTACGCACTTCAATCATTGCTGGAATATCGATACCGGTTGAAAGGCCGAGATTTTCCAGCAAGTAAACGCAATCCTCGGTGGCGATATTGCCAGACGCTCCCTTTGCAAACGGGCAGCCACCGAGGCCGCCCAGCGATGCATCGAATTCACGTACGCCGGTTTCCAGTGCTGCAACCGCGTTGGCCAGGCCCATGCCTCGGGTATCATGAAAGTGGGCTGCAACCTGAGTTTTACCTGCGATCCGCAAAATTTCGGTGAACATGCGTCTAACCAGCACTGGATTACCATAACCGACAGTGTCTGCGATATTGAGTTCATCTGCGCCGGCTGCGAGCACCTGCTCTGCAACATCGTAGACGCGTGGTTCGGCTACCTCGCCTTGTAGACTGCAGCCGAAGC
>CBDTTT010000409.1:0-1699 GCA_965363345.1 uncultured Chromatiales bacterium | reverse complement strand
GATCACCTAGGCTGTCTACGACACCACCGGCAACCCGGCCTCCGGTAATTTTCGCGCCATCCGGGTATTCCTCAACAGTAACGCCAAGCGCCTGCAAACCATTGACCATCGCTGCAATACGGTCGCTTTCCTTCGCGCGCAATTCTTCAGCTCCGGTGATAAGGGTTTCGCCTTCAGCAACCGCAGCCAAGGCAAATACCATAGGAAACTCATCGATAGCCAAGGGCACCAACCGAGGGGGAATTGCCAGCCCCTTGAGCTTCGCCGGATTGACGGTGAGGGTTGCTACAGGCTCACCACCCACATACTTCTCATCACTCAAACGAATGTCAGCACCCATCAAGTCGAAGATCTCGAGCACACCGGTACGGCTTGGGTTAATACCAACCTGAGGTATAACGACCGGCCCGGTTGCAGACAAACAACCCGCCGCCAATGGAAACGTCGCTGAAGAAATATCAGCAGGCACATCGACATCAGCAGCTTTAAGGACTGCACCGCCCTTCACTGTCGCACGCAAGCCGTCTACAGCCACATCAACACCGAAGGCTGCAAGCATACGCTCGGTATGGTCACGGGTAATCGCTGGTTCAAGCACAGAGGTTTCACCGCTCGCATACAAGCCTGCCAACAAAATAGCTGACTTCACCTGAGCACTTGCCACCGGACTGACATACTCAAAACCTTTAAGGCCATCGCTACCCAGCAATTTTACGGGCGGCTTGCCTTCCGTCGTTTCGATTACGACACCCATTTCACGCAACGGCTTTGCCACACGCTCCATTGGTCTGGCAGACAAAGACTCATCGCCGGTCATCTCAACAGGGAAGTTCTGTGCCGCCAGCAAGCCCATCATCAGGCGCATTGCCGTACCGGAGTTACCAAGATCTACTGCGCCATCGGGTGCGCTTAACCCGCGCATCCCTACCCCATGAATAACGACTTCAGTTTTGGCAGGACGCTCTATTGTTACACCCATCTGCTGCATTGCCTGCAGGGTGGCAAGACAATCTTCACCGGGCAAAAAGCCTTTGACACGGGTTACGCCTTCTGCAATCGCGCCAAACATGATGGCCCGATGTGAGATTGACTTGTCGCCAGCAACACTAACCTCTCCAGCGAGCTTATTACCCGGTGAAACTATAAACTTCTGCTTACTGACGCTCATCTATAGACCTTAAAGTTTGCTCATAAACAACGTGGCAATGCGGCTAACAAGGCAGTGTTTTCTTCTTCACGGCCCACGGTAATTCTCAAGTAATCGGGTAAACCGTAATTACCCACGGGCCGGACGATAATGCCCTCCCGCAACAGTGCTTCGTATACCGGAAGTGCTGGTTTGCCAAGATTCACCAATACAAAGTTACCCTTTGATGGAATAACTGTAACACCTGGCATGGTCGCCAAACCCGCGTTCAACGCGGCCAGTCCTTGCGCATTCTGCACACGACTCGCACCAAGGTAGTCCTGTGCATTCAATGCAGCCTCGGCACCGGCAAGTGCGATGGAATTGCTATTAAACGGCTGTCGAATTCTGTTCAGCAACTCTGCAATTTCGGGGCTACTCAAGGAATAGCCAACGCGCAAACCTGCCAAGCCATAGATCTTCGAGAAGGTCCGCGTAATGACCAGGTTCGGAAACTCCACCAACCAGGAAACCGACTCTTTTACCGCAGCGTCACCGATGTATTCACAGTAG
>CBDTTT010000408.1:0-1721 GCA_965363345.1 uncultured Chromatiales bacterium | reverse complement strand
AATTAAGAACGTATGGGTCATTTATGGCTGTCATTGATTTGGCGGTCAGGAGACGGAAAAAAAATGAAACAGGTATCAAAATTGGTTGTAGCGCTTATCGTGATTGCAGGGCTTGCCGCATGTGGACAAAAACCCGCCGAGCAGGTTGCTACCGATGCTAAGTCCAAAGCGACTGCGGCAACCGAGGCGGCAGTAGAGAAAGCGAATCTCACTAAGCTCTTGGCACAAGCCGACCTGAAGCAGGGTGAGAGGTCATTTCTGCAATGTCGTGCTTGTCATAGTCTTGAAGAGGGCGGTATCAATAAAGTTGGACCAAACCTGTTTGGTGTCTTTGACCGACCTGCTGGTCAGGCTGAAGGTTTCAATTACTCCGATGCGCTAATGGCTGCCGGTGTTAGCTGGGATGTCGAGACGATGGATGCTTGGATCAAGCGCCCGTCAGTAGTTATCCCCGGCAACCGTATGGTCTTCGTTGGTATTCGCGATGCTCAGCAGCGCGCCAACCTGATTGCTTACTTGCAAGAGCAGACTATCAAGTAACGCCTGTTTAGAGGGCTTTGTGCTCCTCGGTAAGTCATTGATATAGAAAACTTTGTGTAATGTTACAGTTGTTGTAATGAAGCTGTAATATTTGATTGCTTAAATTCCCTCACGGAAACTCGGATGTAAACCAGAGAAGCAATAGAGCATGACTACGCAAAAGGTACTTGTGGTTGAAGATGAAGCGCCGATCAGGCAAATGATCGCGTTTAATCTAATGCGCGCGGGTTATGAGGTTAATGAAGCGGGTGATTGTCATGATGCCCGTGCCAGCATTGCTGATGATCGACCTGATCTGGTGCTGATCGATTGGATGCTGCCCGACTCGAGCGGCCTGGAACTGACGCGTATGTTGCGTCGCGATGAGGCCTATAGTGATCTGCCCATTATTATGCTGACAGCCCGTGCTGAAGAGCGTGACAAAGTTCAGGGGCTCGACGGCGGTGCCGATGATTATATGACCAAGCCGTTTTCCGGTCGGGAACTAATCTCCCGTATCAAGGCGGTATTGCGTCGCAGTTCCAACGCTTCCGAAGACGTGCTCCAGGAAGGAAAACTCGAGATTCGCCCGGAGAGCCATCGGGTGTTTTGTTCCGGTGAAGAGATTCAACTTGGCCCTACAGAATATCGTCTACTCAAATATTTAATTTCGCATCCCGATCGCGTTTTTTCACGAGCGCAGCTTCTCGATTATGTCTGGGGGCAGAACGTCTACGTCGAAGAGCGCACGGTTGATGTGCATATTCAGCGCCTGCGCAAAGCCGTTTCCAGTTGCGGTGCTGAGGCTTATATTCAAACAGTACGCGGGGCGGGCTACCGCTTTTGCGCGACAGCGGCGGACACAAGCAACAATGCCTAAATCCTGGTCTGTCACTATTGTCCGCATCGTTATTGCGCTTGTTTCCGGCGCGCTGGTTGGGGCGTTATACGAGTCTGTCGCTGGCGGCATGCTTGTCGCCACATTAGCGATGCTCGTTTGGCATCTATATCACCTGTATCGTTTGAGTCACTTTCTGCAGACGAATGATTTTGAAGACTTCCCGATGGGGCAGGGCATCTGGCCCGAAGTCTTTGCGCGGGTCAGTTTTTATCGCCTCCGGTCGCGTCGTCGAGGCAAGCGTTTGCGCGCTGTTCTGAAAGAGTTTCGCAAGTCCGCATCGGCATTTCCTGATGCGGCCGTT
>CBDTTT010000407.1:0-1722 GCA_965363345.1 uncultured Chromatiales bacterium | reverse complement strand
TCTGCAAACAGTTCTGCTGCTGCCGCTCAGAGCACTGCTGATGCTGCTGCACGTGCTGCTCAACAGGGCCAGGACTGCTGCGATGCGACCAACGAAAAGATTGATCGCATGTTCGAGCAAAGCCAGAGCAAGTAATCTGGTTTAAGCAGGACAAAAAAAAGACCGCTTTTGCGGTCTTTTTTTTAAGTTAGATATAGCAAAGGCCGCTTTATGCGGCCTTTGCTTCGCTTAAATTTTAAAAAAGACAAGCCTGGATTTATGCCCTCAACCCAGTAAATAATGCGCAAATCACATTGCTTAGCACTGAAAAGAGGTCCAAAAAGAAAAACTAATCGCTTGCAACAACCGCAGGCTTTATCTTCCTACCTACCAACACTGGCAGACCGGTAGGGTTCTGGTAAGCATTTTCAATGGCATCCCAATCGATCTCTGTCGTTTGCGGATCAACCACCTGGACAAACACATCCATCACCCGGGTGAGGCTGCGGGCAAATTCATCGTCCTCGGGCTCTAAAGGCGGAAAGGCCTGAAGAAATAACTCTTCACCGATATACCCAAACTTATAGGGCTGGTTCACAATCATGACCGGCGTACCAATAGGCACCTGCGGAAACAACCATTCGATATTCTCCGGATACATACGGACACAACCGTGTGTCACCTGCATACCAACTCCCGCAGGCTTATTGGTGCCGTGAATCAAATAACCGGGGATACTCAAGCGCATTGAGAACAACCCCAAAGGGTTCTCCGGCCCGGGCGGCACCGATGAACCAAGTACATCGCCCCGCTCGGCATGCTCAGCTATAACCGATTTAGGCGGAAACCAGGTCGGGTTCCTACGCTTCTTTACGACCTTGGCCGTACCGACCGGCGTTAGCCAATCCTGACGACCGATACTTATCGGGAAGGTGCTAATTGTAGAAGGCTTGTTATCGACATCGCCAAAGTAATACAGCCGGTACTCGGCAACATTAATCACAATGCCTTTGCGCGGGGCTACTGGCAAAACATGACGGGTCGGCAACGTGACCACGGCACCCTCTTCGGGCAACCAGGCATCCATATCCGGATTAGCAAGACGCATCTCTTCAAAGCCCAGCCCATGAAGCCGTGCCATTGCACTAAAACTATCCTTGGCAGCTGCCGTTGTATAACCAACATCGCCAATCACCCGGCTCTCAGGGTCAGCGACTTCATACACAGCCGCCTGCAACGAAAAGGCCAGAAGAAATGCCGGCAAGGCAATAAAAAATCTCATCAGAATCACAAAGCTTTTACTTCAGAATGACCGTGAGTATCGCATAGATAATGGTGCTCACAAGGAGTATCCCGACAATGTTCAAAAAGAAGCCCGCACGTGACATCTCTGGCACGGTCACTTTGCCGCTGCCAAAGACAATGGCATTTGGTGGTGTCGCCACCGGCAACATGAAGGCACAACTTGCGGCAATTGCCGCCGGCACAATAATGAGCTCAGGCTTAATATCCAGACCAACCGCAACCGCGTAAAGCACTGGCACCAACGTCGCGGTTGTCGCAAAGTTACTGGTGAGCTCTGTCATAAAGATCACCACCGCAACAACAAATACCACGATCAACCACACCGGCAGCCCCGCCAAAGCTCCGGTCTGCGCGCCGAGAAAGGCGCTAAAACCACTACTATCCAGTGCACCCGCCAAACTCAGGCCGCCACCAAACAACAGCAACAAACCCCAGGGC
>CBDTTT010000406.1:0-1724 GCA_965363345.1 uncultured Chromatiales bacterium | reverse complement strand
ACGTCGCAGCATATCTGCCGGAAAACCTATCGCAACATCGATAGGCAACGGACTGATGCCTTCAGTACCTTGCAACAATGCATCTAACTGCCCGGGCTGCTGGCCAAGCAACACAGATAACGCGTTCTTGGACTGAGTTAGTGATGCATCCAAGTCCGGAATGGTTGCCTCTGTGGACAGCAACAAGGTTTCGGCCTGCTGCATATCAAGCTCAGATGCATCGCCATTCCGGTACAACACCGATGCAATCTCATAACTACGTCTTTGGATTTTTAAGTTTTCTTTTGCTATCCGCAGCTGCTCTTCAGTCGTACGGATAACAGCGTAGCTATCGGCAACCGCTGCCGTTAACAGCACCAGCGCCTGATCATAATCAGCAACCGAGGCCAGGTACGTTGCATCGGCAGATTCAATGCCACGGCGGAAGCGACCCCAGAAATCAGCTTCCCAAGAGACACTCGCACCGAGTCCGTACTGCCAGAAGTCGCCCGCGGTGCCGCTATTGCTGGCAGGCGAAACACGGTTAGCGCTGCCCGCAGCAACCTGTGTCTGCGGATACAACTGACCGGTTGCGATGCCTAACTGTGCTTGTGCCTCAAGAATACGCAAACCCGCAATCTGCAAACCATTATTACTTTGATACGCTAGTTCGACCAATTCACTAAGAACCGGATCATTAAAGACCTGCCACCATTGCACCAATTCAGCAGGCGTTGTCTGAAGCCCTTCCGTTTCTGGCTGCGACCAGTCAGCTGCAGCCTCAGGATCAAGCTCTTCAAAATCGGGTCCAACTGTGCACGCTGCCAGATGCAGCACCGCAACAGCAGCGCAGAGCTTGTGGTAATTCGACAAGACCCTTTTATTCCTCAGTCGACTTAATGCTTTCGCCGGCTTTTAGCCAGGTCATGAAGAGTTCGTAACCCAGAGCCAGCACAACCGCACCAACAAACAGGCCGATAACACCATTCAACAGCATGCCGCCGATAGCACCCAACAAAATTACGGGCATTGGAATACTCAACCCACGCCCCAGCAACATCGGCTTCAACCACATATCGCTGGTGGCGACAAACACAGCATAGATCGCAAACAAAACTGCCGGCGTTGTCGCTGCAACGGAGAACACATACACGGCCACAAGACCCAGAATCAATATCGCGGGTAACTGCACGACAGCGAAAACCAGCACCAAGAGGGTCCACAAACCCCAGGCCGGCACATCCATAAACCACATCCCAAGCCCACTAAAAATAGCCTGAATCATTGCAATACCCAGCACCCCCTGAGCGATGCTGCGAATGGTGTCACGCGTCAGATGAGTATAAGCCTCGCCCTTACTGTCATCCGTTAGCCGGCTGAGCAATCGGATTGAAAAGCCATAGGCCTCAGCGGCATAGGCCAGCATCACTGACGAAATAATAATTGAGATTAGAAACAGCCCCACCGTACCGCCAAAACTTGCTGCTGACGATATGGCCTTGTCACTCAGCTCCTGCAACTGATCCTGATAATGATTCACTGCTGCAGTCAGATTAACGGAGGCCTCAGTCCAGGCCGCATGAAGCTGCTCGCCAACAACCGGCCACTCCTTTACTGCATCATTAGGCGGATTAATCACCAGAGTTCCGGCCTCGTACTTGGCAACCATATCCTGTGCCGTATCGACGATGGAGCCTGTGACCATTATTGTTGGGGTAATGAGTAGGGCAAGGGCAACAACGGCA
>CBDTTT010000405.1:0-1734 GCA_965363345.1 uncultured Chromatiales bacterium | reverse complement strand
GACAAGGTCCTGGCTAAAGATGAGTATCGCCGTGTAATTGACATTAATCCGAACAATGGTATCGCTGTGATGGAGTTTGCGCAGATTCTATTTGCGGACGAGGAGACTGAAGAAGCTGAGTTGTTGCTCCGCAGTCGCTTAGCCAACGTCCCTGACGATATCCGTTCATCACAGATGCTGATTGGCTTACTCGTGAATCAGGAAAAATATATAACAGCTGAAGCTGAAGCTCGTCGCTTGATTGAAGCAGGCGACGACGATACCGGGCTGGCGGAATATCTACTTGGTGCTGTACTGCAGGTTCAGGGCAAGTCCGATGAAGCAATGATTCATTTTGCAAACGCGCTGGAAAAATCACCGACATCGCCTGAAGCGCTGCAAGGTTACACGGCAGGTCTGATTGAGAGCAAAGGTCAAGCTGCTGCCGTGAGTTATCTTGAGGCACACATAGGCAAGTACCCCGACCAATTGCATGCGACGGCGTTGCTAAGTCAGGTTCAGGCCGGTTCAGGTGACTTGCAGGCTGCAGAGGATACGCTCAAGTCAGCATTGCAGAAGAACGAAGCCTGGTTGCCGGCTTATACCGGTTTGGCTAGCATGCAGGCTGGCGATATCAGCAAGCAAATCGAAATCTTCAAAGAGGGTATGGAAGCGATCCCCGGTAACCAACAGTTAGGTTTGTTGTTGGGTACAGCTTACGAACGCGAAGGTCGTATTGATGATGCTATCGAAATGTACGAGGGCCTTCTGGAACAGAATCCTGATATGCCCGCTGTCGTAAATAATCTGGCGGCATTGATTGCTGACTACAGACAGGATAAAAATAGTTTGGAGCAGGCCCTTAAACTAGTAGAGGACCAGAAGCTGGTTGAAACCGAGATCCCTGCCTTTTTAGATACTGCCGGTTGGGTGAACTATCGCCTTGGTAACAATGAAGTGGCTGTTGAGTATCTTGAGCAGGCTGTTGCAGGTAATGGACAGATTCCTGTGCTCCGTTATCATCTCGGTATGGCTTATCTGGCTGCGGGCAACGAATATCGCGCACAGGAAGAGTTAGGCATTGCTGTTAGCACGGCTAAGAATGACTTTACGGGTATTGAAGATGCTCGGGAGACACTGAAAAAGCTACAAAGTCAGTAGTTAGAAGCACGGGGCTGCCTGTGCTTTGATTCCGGAACCCCTGCAGTGCTTAGGCCGCAGGGGTTTTTTATTGTTCGCCGGTCTTTGGTCGAAAACAGAACCTAACTACACCTTGGGGCAGTCTAGGGCGTAAAATCCTGTCCTTAGACGATGTTCGGCGGTTTCCCGCCTGGGTGTCAGAACCGCAAAACCGATGTCGGGAATGCCCCGGCGTCGCGATCTTTAACGTATTTTGTCGCCAGCGACAGCCACAATGAGATGTAATTATGAACGACATTAGCACTGCACAGCTGCCCGAGGGTTTGCCGGAGCAATTGGAAGCCCTTTTGGGTTCTGAATACCTGCTGCGTGACGAAGACTCGCGACGTTTTTATTCAACCGATGTTTATCGTGAAGCCTCGGTTCTTGCCGCTGCGGTTGCCCAACCAGCTAATGTCGATCAATTGCAGAAACTGGTAAAAATTTGCGCCGCACATAAAACGCCGTTGGTTGTGCGTGGCGGTGGTGCTTCCTATACCGACGGCTATTTGCCGGTTCAGGCTGGCACGATCAGTATCGACACCTCCCGTATGAAGAAAATTGAGATACATGCTG
>CBDTTT010000404.1:0-1749 GCA_965363345.1 uncultured Chromatiales bacterium | reverse complement strand
CTTTCTTGAACTGGCACCGGGCGTTTCACGTTCAAACGCTTTTGTATTTTTCTATGCAGCCTTTAGCACTATCGGTCTGTTGACGTTCGTCTCGACGGGTACCGCTCAGGTACTTAACGCCATCGGTGTGCCCGGTAATGAGCAGGGTACGGTTACCGGCGATCTCGTTGTCGTGACTGAGATCGTGCAAATTCTTATCTTCGGCTTGGTTGGCGTTATCGCTGACAGGATAGGGCGACGCGAAGTCGCCTCGGTTGGCATCATGCTGATGGGGTTGGGTTACGCTCTTTATCCTTACGCTGAGTCTGTATCGGAACTGATGGTCTACCGTGCTATTTATGCCCTCGGACTCGGTGCATCCGCCGGCATGGTCGGCACGCTTATTGCCGATTATCCATCCGATTCTTCCCGCGGTAAATTTGTTGCTGTGGGTGGCATCTTTAATGGTTTGGGTGTTATTGCTGTGACCGTCATCTTCGGCGCAAGAGCGGCGCCTATGTTGGTTGAGGCAGGTTATGACCCCCTAACAGCAACGCGCATTGCGCACGGTGTTGTCGCTGCTGCCTGTTTTATCTCCGGAATTATCTTTTACCTTGGTTTGAAGAAGGGGGTTCAGGGTAATGTTGAAGATCGACCTTCTACGAAAGAACTTATGACCTCGGGTTTTACTGAGGCAGTAAAAAACCCGCGCATTGCATTGGCGTATGCCTGTGGTTTCGTGGCTCGTGGGGACCAGGTGATTCTGGGTACATTTACCGTCTTGTGGGGTGCCCGTGTGGGTATCGACAGTGGGATGGATTATGCGACAGCGTCAGGCAAAGGGGCATTGCTTTTTGCTGTTGCGGGCTCAGCTTCATTAATTTGGCTGCCGATACTCGGCGTTGTGATTGACCGCATGAATAAGGTGAGTGCGATCATCTTGTGTATGAGCCTTGCCGCAGGGGGGTATTTCGCAACATACTTTGTTGATGAAACAACGATGTTTACTACTAGCGGTTTTCCAATTAGCCAGCAGGCCATCTTACTATTTTTCCTCTTGGGCGCCGGTCAGATTAGTGCCTTTATGGGCGCTACGGTTTTGATCAGTCAGGAAGCACCGGTATTAAAGCGCGGTGTGGTCGTCGGCATGTTCAACACCTTTGGTGCTATCGGTATCTTTATTGCTGTCGCAATAGGTGGGCGTTTATTTGATATCTACGGTGGCTACAGTCCGTTTGTTCTGGTTGGTGCGATGAATCTTGTTGTCGTGCTATTTGCGATTGTTATCAGAATCACCGCACCCGGAGATTCCGAGTCAGGTAAGCCCTTGGCGAGCGGTTCCGCAGCGTAACAAACACCAATCGCTACTGTTGGGCTTGGCCCACGACATCAAGGCCGGCATCAGTCCTTTCTGACTCCTGAGGCTGACTCCTGAGGCTGACTCCTGAAGCTGCCTCCTGAAGCTGCCTCCGGAAGGAGGCCGCTATGCTCGCAGAAACGAACTGTATCGATGCCAACGTCAGCGAGTTGGGCGAGTTTGCCAATTACTGTATTCATCTGACAATCATAACGCTTTGACTCTAGGTAAGAGCCTATGCGAGCCTCGTTAGGCTAATGTTTTATATTGATTTTTATGCTTCCCGGGTAAGTATATTGGCATCGATATGATCGAATTGACGGCCGTAAATATCCAGCTTGGTGGTCTCGGTATAGCTGAGTGAATCACCATTGACCTCGATATGGTGGATGAAGCCTGTAGTTTTTGCATTA
>CBDTTT010000403.1:0-1761 GCA_965363345.1 uncultured Chromatiales bacterium | reverse complement strand
TCGAATAACCGGTTTCTTCGGCGTGCCAACGCATTTTCAGGTGATGATGGGGCAGGAGAAGCCGATACTCGATGCCGGTCGTAACAATGTTTTGCGTACGGTAATTTCGAATGCTTCAGCGATGCCTCAGGCGTTAAAAGAAACTCTCGTCGACTATTTTGGCGAGGGTTTGCTGCATGAAACCTATGGCTCAACTGAAGCAAGCGTCGTGACAAACCTGCGTCCGGCCGATCAGCTGCGAAAGCAGCAGTGTGTTGGTCAGCCCTTCCCATACACTCAGGTCAAGTTGCTGAATAGCGATGGTGAAGAATGCGCCCCTGAAGAAGTCGGTGAACTATTTACCCTTAGCCCGTGTCTATTTAATGGTTATTGGCAACGTGATGAAGAAACAGCTGAGGCATTTAAGGATGGCTGGGTCACTGTTGGAGATCTGGCGAAGAAAGATGACGAGGGTCACCTCTATATTGTTGACCGTAAAAAGGACATGGTGATTTCCGGCGGCTTCAACATATACCCCCGCGAGATCGAAGAGTGCCTGTTTAATCATCCCGATATTAATGATGTTGCCGTTGTCGGCGTCCCAGACGAAAAGTGGGGCGAAAGCTTGCGAGCTTTTGTTGTGACTAAAGATGGCGCAGTTGTGACTGCGGAATCGGTTGCCGAATTCTGCGAAGGGCAGTTGTCGGGCTTCAAAGTTCCGAAAGACATCATCGCGATTGATGCTTTGCCACGCAACGCTAATGGCAAAGTCTTAAAGACAGATTTGCGTAAACAGCCCTGATCTATGAGCGAATTATCTCAGCCTATAGAAATGCAGCAAGGTGCCATCGATCCGGTGCTGGAGTTTTTCTTTGACTACGATTGCCCGTGGAGCTTTGTTGCATTTAACCGTGCCAACGAGACGGTCATGCGGACGCTTTCACGTATCGAATGGCGACCGCTAAAGCAGCGTGAACTTAAAGCAGCATTGGCTGATGTGAGCAATAAATCGGCACAGGAAATTGCCTATGCTGAGAAAAACTGGGCTGACTGGCTCGATTTCTGTGGGCTGCAAGTATCCCGGGATTTTGATGCTCAAACAGATACATCATTCGCACTTATGGCGACGCTGTTTGCAGCCGAGTTTGGCAAGGATAAAGAATTTGCGGGCAAGGTATTCGAGACATTCTGGTGTAACGGTAAAGCTATCGACACACAGGCATGCATCCTCGATATCGCCGCAGACTGTGGTTTAGAACGCGAGGCATTGGAGCAGTGGTTTGTGCAACCTGCTGTTGCAGCAGCACTTGATCGCAATGCTCATGAATTTGTTGAGCGGCAGGGTTTCGCTACCCCCGGTTTTTGTGTTGCCGACAGACTTTTTATCGGTAACGAGCAGATGCCTCTAGTTGAGTTGGCACTAGGGCAGGTATCGGATATTTCATTTGTTATGCCGGGCTCTCACGATTGGGATGGCATAGAGAGCTAAGAAGCGTAGAGTAGATAACTATTGAGCAAGTGCTTGTCACTTGCCTGATGTAAAGGACAGATAATGGACGGCAGTATACTGACAAACAGACGGCGGTTTCTTGGCGGTGCGGGTGCCGTTGCTATCGGCTTACGATATGCGACGGTAAGTGCAGCGGACACGAGCATACCGGTTTATCGGCGCTGGGAAGATGTGCAGCGGAACAAGTGGACCTGGGACAAGGTCGTCCGTGGCACTCACGGTACTAACTGTACTGGCAACTGTGCCTTCAACGTCTACATACGCAACGGTAT
>CBDTTT010000402.1:0-1762 GCA_965363345.1 uncultured Chromatiales bacterium | reverse complement strand
TCCGGTGCTCCAGTGGCGTGTTGAGAAGGTGCTCAAGAGCGCGCACCATGGGCGTGTCTTCACTTGTCACGAATGTAAATGCGGTGCCTGTTTTGCCAATTCGTCCGGTGCGGCCGATACGATTAATGTAGGCGTCAGTACTGTCAGGCATGTCGTAGTTAACAACGTGCGAAATATCCAGAACATCGATGCCGCGGGCGGCAATGTCAGTCGCCACCAGAACCTTAAATGAGCCAGCACGGAAGCCATCAAGCGCGTTTTGACGCTGGCACTGAGACATGTTACCTCGCAATGAGGTCGCCCGATAGCCCGCTTTCGCCAGTTGCTGCGCAACACGCTCGGCACGGTATTTGGTGCGGGTAAAGACAAGTACTGACTCCGTTTCAGTATGGCGTAAGAGTTCTATCAGCAGCGCAGTTTTGCGATGTTGCTTAACCGGATACAGTGTGTGAGACACCGTGGTTGCCGGTGATATGTGACCAATTTGTACCGTGACCGGGTCATGCAGGATTTCTTGTACCAGACGCCGGATATCATCAGGCATGGTGGCTGAGAAAAGGAGTGTCTGCCGCGGCTTTAGCAGACATCTCAAAATATTCCGGATGTCGGGCAGAAAACCCATATCAAACATACGGTCCGCCTCGTCGATTACAAGGACTTCCAGCTGTGATAAATCGATCGTACCTTTCCAAAGATGGTCGAGCAATCGCCCAGGGCAGGCTACGATGATTTCGATTCCATTACGCAGTCTCCAGGTTTGCTGTTCCATACTCACACCACCGTAAATGGCAATACTCCGCAACCCGGTTTGTTTCCTCAATTCATCTATAGTTTCATATGTTTGCTCAGCCAGCTCGCGTGTGGGCGAGATTATGAGAGCACCTACACGACCTCTTGGGCTTTGCAACAGACGCTGCAGAATTGGCAGTACAAAAGCTGCAGTCTTGCCGGTTCCGGTCTGGGCCAGACCAATGAGATCGCGGCCCTGCATAATTGGTGGGATGGATTTAGCTTGGATTGGTGTGGGTGTAATGTAACCGAGTGCCTGTACACCAGCCATGACCCTCGGATGAAGATTAAAGGTTTCGAAGTTCATTATGTCCCCTTATGTCGGGTAGGCTAATACCTTTTCTGCCTTCCGCCCCTGGGTCTACCGCCTCTATCACCACCGTAGCCACCACCCCTCCTATCATTATAGGACCCACCGCCTCTGTTGTCAGAACGAGGACGTGCCTCATTAACCACAATAGTTCGCTCTCTTAGCACCTTCCCGTTAAGGCCTGTGATTGCAGCTTCAGCCTCAGACTTTGAGGCCATTTCAACAAAGCCAAATCCCTTAGGTTGCCCGTTGAACTTATCGTTCAGGATGCTTGCAGATATCACCTCTCCGTAAGTCAAGAATTCCTTCTGTAATTCCTCTTCGGTCACATCATAGGATAAATTACCTACATAGATTCTCATATTAGAACCCTCCTTTTTAAATTACTTAAATCTTAATTGCCTGTTTGTTGCATCGCGACTTGCAATGACATATCACACCAACACATTCTAAAAACATGCATAACCTGGGTATCCCTGGACTATGTGTGCTATTGAAGCTAGGCTAGCGTTACCTGCTCAATCCGACCTTATTGTAGCGATCGCTACAATACACCAATCTCTTTTCGTCAAACTTGAAGGAGACTTCGTTTTGCATGCTGCACTTAGCATACATACCCGGAACGTTTAATAGCGTGATGTATAGTTGTCGTCACCGCTTCCA
>CBDTTT010000401.1:0-1782 GCA_965363345.1 uncultured Chromatiales bacterium | reverse complement strand
GTTACCCCGGCAAATCAGCCATTATCCTTGGATATAAGTGTCTTAGGACTGTCGCTAAATAACGGCGGTGTATATACCGCTATTGCCCGCGATAATCCTGGTGGCGGATTTCCACTTGGATTGACGCTGTTGGATGACTTCCTGCCGTAATAAGCTCTTTCAGCGGTTCTAGTAATAAAGCCCTGCATGGTTGCAGGGCTTTATTGCTTTCCGCTCCAAATTTTCGGGTGATGGGTTCAAATTCTGGCAGAATGCTCCTTTCCTTTAATGCTCGTCCGGAGTAATGCTTTTGTCCAGAGATCTGACCCAAGGTCCGGTTGCCCGTCGTTTGCTGCAGCAGGCAACGCCCATGGCCTTCGGTCTGGTTGCCATTATTTCTTTTGATGCGGTTGATCTATTTTTTGTGTCACAGCTTGGTGATATGCCTTTGGCTGCAATTGCCTTTTGCTTTCCCATCTTGTGGTTACTGACCAGTGTCATTATCGGTTTCGAAGCCGGTGCAGCATCAGTGATCTCCCGTGCTGTAGGCCGTAAAGATATTCAAATGGCACGTCGTCAGACGACCGATACTGCATTACTTGCGGGTCTGGTGATGCTGGCAGTGGTTATTGTAGGTCAGTTAACTATCAAGCCATTGTTCAGTGCTTTGGGGGCGACGGATGATTTGCTGCCCTTGATCAATCAGTACATGAGTATTTGGTATTGGTCTGCTCCTATTAATGCAGTGTGCTGGATTTGTCTGGCATCGATGCGTGCGCGAGGGAATTCATTACTTGAGGGCAAGATTATTACGCTTGCCGCAGTTGTAAACCTGATTCTTGATCCGATAATGATCTTTGGTTTGTTTGGTTTCCCGCGCTTAGAAATTGCCGGAGCTGCGCTTGCAACGCTTACAGCAAATTCAATTGTGCTTATTGGTACCTTGAGCTATCTGCATTTCAAGCTGCGGGTCTTCGCGAACCCGTTTGTGAAGCTGGTCGAGATAGTTGACTCGTGGAAAGAGATGCTGCGCATCGGTGCGCCGGCGATGCTGACGAATACTGTTGTGCCTATTGCTAACGCCATTACCGTTGTAATGATTGCAGGCTATGGTGTGAATGCAGTTGCGGGTTTTGGTGTTGGTATTCGAATCGAGCCCATGGTGCTCATTCCGTTCTATGCCATGTCAGCAGTAGCCAGTCCGTTCATGGGGCAGAATTACGCCGCTGGCGAGCTGACCCGAATGCTGGAGGCGCGGAAGGTGATAGCAAAATTCTCTGTTGCCTACGGGATGATACTTACAGTGTTGTTGTATTTTACAGCACCCTATATCGCACCTCTATTCAGTGAGACGGCTGAAATTCAGGAGGTAGCTATTACTTACCTGCGGATTATGGCGGTGAGCTATGCCGGCTATGGCATCGTGATGGCGGCTTGCGCCGGATTTAATGGCATGGGATTCCCACTCCCGGGCGTCGCTATATCAGTGTGCCGTGCATTAGTGGTCTTTTTACCGCTGGCGTTGTTGCTGAAATGGTGGCTCGGGTTAAACGGCCTTTTTCTGGCAGGCGCTATTACGAATATTCTGATTGGTATTGTCGGTTACAAGTGGTTTGGCAGTCACATCCGTCGTCATCGCCGTAAGCACGGTGAGCCGCAGTTGTACTAGGCAATCTTACCAGGCAATCGCACTAGGCAATCGTACTAGGCATTTTGTGGACGAAATTTTTTCGCAATCCAATAGTCGAGGCTTACATACTTGCCGCCGCCAATAAAAAACAAAACGAGCAGCATGATGAAGTA
>CBDTTT010000400.1:0-1793 GCA_965363345.1 uncultured Chromatiales bacterium | reverse complement strand
GGCAAGTTCGATGTGGTTACCTGCCTGGAAGTACTCGAGCATGTGCCTGACCCCGCACAACTCATTGCCGACTGCGCCGCACTTCTGAAACCCGATGGCGAGCTGATCCTGTCAACCCTGAATCGCAACGTGAAGTCATTTCTCGGTGCGATAGTAGGGGCAGAATATGTGCTTGGACTGGTACCGAGGGGCACTCACGAATACGCCCGCTTCATCAAGCCCTCCGAGTTAAACCGCTGGGCACGGAGTGCCGGATTAGAACTGAGCGATGTCGCTGGCATCAGCTACAACCCGCTCGACAAGTCTTTCAGCCTCGGCAAAGACATCGATATCAACTACCTCGCTCACTTCAGGCGTGCTGCGTGAGCCTGAGCGACAGCCGCAAAGGCATTTTGCTCGATCTGGACGGCACACTGCTGGATACGGCACCGGACATGGTCGCCGCACTAGGCCCCATTTGCGACAAACTGGATGTTCCGGCACCCGACTACGACTTTGCACGTGCCTACGTCTCTATGGGGGCTGCAGGCCTGCTGCAAGCGGCACTCCCGTATCTGGATAAGACCGAGATAGCAGAGCTAGTACCCGACTATCTCGAAATCTATGCAGCCAACATCGCCAACGACACCATTCTGTTTGATGGCATGGCAGCGCTGCTGGAGCAGCTTGAGGCCAGCGACATACTTTGGGGTGTGGTTACCAACAAACCGGCCTTCCTGACCGACCCCTTGCTGCAAGCACTGAATTTATATGACCGCAGTGCCTGCGTGATTAGCGGCGACACGATCCCGCACCGCAAGCCAGAACCCGAGCCCCTGCTGCTTGGCATGCAACACGCAGGACTAAAGCCTGCAAACACCCTCTATGTGGGCGATGCCGAACGCGACATTCAGGCCGGTCGCAATGCCGGCATGCCGACTGTTGCTGCGGTATACGGCTATATCCTGCCAGACGAAAATCCGGCAGACTGGCAGGCAAATCATCAAATCGATCACCCCAGTGAATTGCTCGAACTCATCAACAGCTTATAACGCCATATCCTCCATGGATTCGGCACCTATCACTTAAGGTCACTATGCAGCCCAACGAACTACTGCTGATATACATTGCCAGTGCCGCCATCGCCGGCTTCGGCCTAGGGTATTTGATCAATTTCCTAATTGCCCGTGCAACCCGAATTCAGCTCGAATCGCAGATCGCAGAAAAAGACACCCTGATTAGCAACGACGAGGCGCGTATCGCCGAGCAGGCAAACTCTCTCGAACAGGCCCAATCATCTCTGAAGGCGGCGTTTCAGGAGATGGCGCAAGACTCACTGGCAAGAAACAACAAGATGTTTCTAGAACTGGCTGAGCAGAAACTCAATGCCCATGAAGAAAAGACCAAGGCGGAGCTGTCAGCGAAGGAAAAGGCTGTTGATAGTCTCATCAAGCCAATTCATGAAGCTTTGAATAAAACACGAGAACAGATTGATTCTCTTGAAAAAACTCGAGCCCAAGCTTACGGCAGCATCAAGACTGAAATCGAAAAGATGAGCAGCAGCCAGCAGCAACTGCGGGACGAAACCAGCAAGCTGGTCACCGCGCTGCGACGCCCCGAAATCCGCGGGCAGTACGGCGAGCTAACCCTGCGACGCCTGGCAGAACTGGCCGGAATGACCAACCGTTGCGACTTCGACGAACAAGTAACCGTCACAGATGAAGATGGCAGGATGTCCCGCCCCGACATGGTTGTCAGGCTGCCGGACAACGGCACCATAGTGGTCGATGCGAAAACCCCGATGGATGCCTACC
>CBDTTT010000399.1:0-1805 GCA_965363345.1 uncultured Chromatiales bacterium | reverse complement strand
GTAATAAGTTACGCGCTAAATTGGATGATTATGAAGCACGTATGCTGCGTACCCCGCAGGTAGAACGTGAAATGGCCGGACTGGCCCGTGAATTGAGTTCAGTCTCAAATCGCTACTGGGTGCTTCGTGATAAGCAGTTTGGGGCACAAATGGGGCAGAACCTAGAATTGCAGTCAAAAGGAGAAAGGTTCTCTTTGGTCGAGCCAGCAGCGGTTCCATTGGAACCGGACTCTCCGGATCGTCTTGCAATTACTATTTTGTCTATATTGCTAGGATTGATTTTTGGTGTTGCAGTTACGCAGGTTGCTGATGCACTGGATGACGCCATTTATAATGCTGACGCGATAATAGGTATTCAGGGTACTCCGCCTATTATTGAGGTGCCGATTATTATTGCTAATGGCGGAGGTGAAGGTGCGCGTTTGATCTCACTGAAGATGATAGTTCTGGGCGCAATACCCGTTGTATTTATTGTGTTGCTATTGCTCGTGCATTTACTCATCAAACCACTTGATGTGATCTTCTTCTCTGTTTCACGTGCGATAGGTTTTTAAGGGACAGTATTCATGGAACGAATTCGTCAAGCCCTCGAGCAGGCAGAGATTGACCGACAGAAGTCGGGTGATATCAAGAAGGCTAATACGCCTGCGGCATCACAAGCATCCGCTGGGCCATCGCAACCAGTTGTTGCAGAGAAGGCGGTATCTTCGCCAGATTTTGTGCCTGCCAAGGATCTTGTATATACCCATACCCGTTGTGTTGATGTCAGCAAGAAAACTCTGATTGATAATAATTTGGTTGCTGCTTTGCCAGGCCATGAGCTGCAGGATACCTATCGTATGCTTCGCACTCGTGTCATGAGGGAAATGAAGGCAAACGGGTGGCGGATGATCCTTGTTACCGGCCCACATCAGGGCGCTGGTAAATCGATGACCGCTGTTAATCTTGCTATAGCGATGTCTATGGATACTAACAGTACTGTTCTATTGGTTGATGCGGATCTCCGCGAACCCAGCCTTCATAAGTATTTTGGGGTTGTGCAGGAAACAGGTTTTAGTGACTACCTGACCGATGGCGCTCCGATTGAGGATATGTTATTTCATCCTAATAATATCGATCGGTTGGTTGTATTGCCGGGTAAAGATCGTATCGAGAATTCAGCTGAGATGCTGGGTTCTCCTCGCGCAGCTCATATTGCCAACGAACTAAAGAACCGCTATGACGACCGCATTATTATTGTTGATGGTCCGCCGGTTCTGAGCTCCGACGATGTGGTTGTTACCGATAACTATATTGATGCTGTTCTGTTGGTTGCTGAAGCGGGCGTGACCAAGAAGGAAGAGCTTCAGGAGACTCTGCGTATTCTCGGTAATATTCCTGTGATTGGTACCGTGCTCAATAGGGTACCAAACTTGAAAGCCAGAGCCCGCTACTAGGTGTAACCCCCTTATATGTACGAGCAATACTACGGTTTTACTGAGCGTCCTTTCGCGTTGCTGCCTGATCCGGCATTTTTGTATTTGTCACAGGATCATGGCATGGCGCTTACTTTGCTGCGCTATAGCCTAATGAATAAACAGGGCTTCACAGTTATTACTGGTGAAGTTGGCGCGGGTAAAACCACGCTTATTAATCGTCTGCTCAGCGAGATGGGTGACGAGCTTACCGTAGGCCTGATCAATTTTACGCATAATTCTTTTGGCGAACTCTCAGAATGGGTTCTCATGGCTTATGGCCTTGAGTATAAAGGCAAGAGTAAGGTTGAAATATACGATGATTTTGTTAAGTTCCTGATCGAAGAATAT
>CBDTTT010000398.1:0-1858 GCA_965363345.1 uncultured Chromatiales bacterium | reverse complement strand
GAAGTCGAAACCAAACACGGGACAAGTTAGTCCAAAGATTTCCTGAAGCGCACCGTAGCCAAAGTCAGCATCACAACGAAGAACACTGCCAACGGCCAGATCTCATTCAGCATGGTCGACAATGTGGCCTGCTTCAATACGATCCCGCGAACCAATCGCAAAAAGTGCGTCAACGGGAGTATCTCTGCAATCCACTGCACCGCACGGGGCATTCCATCAAATGGAAACATAAAGCCAGACAGGAGCATCTGCGGCAAGAACGTCATAAAGGTGAGTTGCATCGCCTGAAACTGGGTTTCGGCAATCGTTGAAATCCATAAGCCGAGCGTCAGTATGCTAGCGATATAGAAGCCCGACGCAATATAGAAATCGACTAACGAGCCACGAATCGGCAAGTCGAATATCACCCGGCCCAGAATCATAATCAAACTGATTTGCACATAGCCGATGAGCACATAAGGAACAATCTTACCGGTCATGAGCTCTAACGAACTCACGGGTGTCGTGATCAGTAATTCAAGATTACCCCGCTCGCGCTCGCGCACAATCGCTGTGGCTGTAAACAGCACCATTGTTAGCGACAAAATAACGCCGGTCAGGCCGGGAACAATAAACACCGCGCTCCTTCGCTCGGGGTTATAAAGCGCTCGCAATTCAAAGGTTCCGCTATCGCTTTTCTGGTCAACACTGCCTAAGGGCAAGCCTGAGAGCCCACGAGCCGTGCCAAGGATCTGCGGGTCGCTGTCATCAATAAGCAATTGCGCATAGGGCTTTCTGCCGCGCGCTATACGCTCATCAAAATCGGCTGGAATATAAATGCCCAGCGCAACTTCGCCACGCCGAATCATGCCTTCAATTTCCCAGGGGCTATTCGCCGGAACCAGTTTATCGATCACCTGCGTTGCCCGGGCATCGCTGATAAGCGCTCTGGACGCAGACGTATTTGCCTCATCGACCACCGCCGCCGTCAGTCCCCTGACATCCGTGTTAATCGCAAAGCCAAACAGTACGGTTAGTACAACAGGAATACCGGCAATCATGCCCCCCGTCAGCTTGTCGCGGCGCAGGTGACGGAACTCCTTACGGGCAATAGCGGAGGTGCGGCGCCAGGAAAACCAGTTCATGCCGCTTTCTCGCTGCTTGCATGCAAGGTCGCCATTACAAACACGTCTTCAAGATTAGGCGTAACGATACGCAACTGAGCCTCGAGGCCTGCTTGTTTTAAAATTGAATCAATATAATTCTGAGGGTTTTTATTCGCTGGGTTAACGAGCACGTGTAGCTTCGAGCCGAGTTGGGCGACATCAAATACATCATCAACCGCCAACAATATCTCACGCATACTGCGAGTGCCGGCAACGGCGCTTTCTATCTCCACCACAACAGCTGGCAGACCTGCGATCAACTCAGCAGGAGTGCCATCGGCAACCAAACGTCCTTTATCCAGAATTGCCAGAGAATGGCAGCGCTCGGCTTCATCCATAAAATGGGTGGAGACCAGAATGGTGGTGCCCTGATCCACCATATCAAACAGAAATTCCCAGAACTCACGGCGGCTTTCCGGATCGACCGCACTCGTCGGCTCATCGAGAAATAATAGCTCCGGCTTATGCAGGGTGGCACTGGCCAAAGCGAGGCGTTGCTTCTGCCCGCCACTCATCGTGCCCGCCAACTGATCTGTCATATCGATTAACGAGTATTTAACTAACTGCTCATCAATTCGCAGCCGCGCTTCCTTTGCACGCATGCCGTAGATCTCGGCCATGAATTTCAGGTTCTCAAGTACCGTAAGGTCGGTATAGAGAGAGAACTTTTGAGTCATGTAGCCGATTTTTCGTTTCACGGCCTCGGCATCGGT
>CBDTTT010000397.1:0-1859 GCA_965363345.1 uncultured Chromatiales bacterium | reverse complement strand
TATTTCCATTAGTGGCTACAGTGATGCGATTGATGCATACGCAGCGGCACAGGGTTGGCAGATTGAAGCCACTTTGCGCAGGGAAGACGGCGTGCTGCCCATTACACTGGGCGGCGACATCGATGCGTTTTGGGAAGATCTACCGGGCGTGCCACGATCCGGACTGAATGCTGCATTGTTTCAGCCCGCCACCGGCTATTCGCTGCCCAATGCCGTGAGGCTCGCAGATAAACTGGCAGTAGAGCTAGGAGCAAATCCAAGCTGGAAAGCTGACGATGTCTATCAGGTAACCCGCAATGCGAGTAGCAAGCTCTGGCAGCAAACCGGTTTCTATCGGGTATTGAACCGCATGCTGTTTCTCGCTGCCAAGCCAGAAGAGCGGCGTCATGTTCTGGAGCGCTTTTACGGACTAGGCACAGGCTTAATTGCACGGTTCTATGCAGGCAATAACGGTCTTGCCGATAAAATCCGTATCCTGTCGGGCAAGCCTCCGGTTAAAATAAGCAAAGCTTGGCGAGCGGTCTTTAAGTATCCCGAAGAATAAGGTGATTAATCTTCGGTTATCCGTTGAAAAGCAATCCATTGTTGACTAAGCAGCGAATACTTAGTCAGGTATAAATGTCAACACCTCTGAATTTAACAGGCTGTATTATGCACGCCTATTTCAATCAATTATTAGCGAGAATAACAACAGAATGAGCAGCATCGATACTGCAGAAAAACGAGCCATAGTGATTGGTAGCGGCTTTGGTGGACTGGCTCTCGCAATCCGACTCCAAGCCTCAGGCATACCGACAACCATTCTGGAATCACGTGATAAGCCCGGCGGGCGCGCCTATGTCTGGGAACAGGATGGTTTCAAGTTTGATGCAGGCCCAACAGTCCTGACTGCGCCTAAGGTGGTTGACGACCTATTCATTGCCGGCGGCAAAAAACGTGAAGACTACATAGAGTTTCAGGAACTCTCTCCGTTCTATCGTCTAATCTGGCAGGACGGCACACAGTTTGACTATGTGGGCGATGAAGTCCAACTGGAAAAGAATATCGCTGCGTTCAGCCCGGAAGATCTTGAAGGCTATAAGAAGTTCCGCCAGTACTCCGCGGACGTATTTGCCGAAGGTTACGAAAAACTGGCACATGTGCCCTTTCTCGACATCTGGAGCATGGTGCGTGCCGCACCCAATCTCGTTAAATTGCAGGCGTTTCGTTCGGTCTACAGCAAGGTCGCCGGCTTTATTAAGAATGACAAACTGCGTCAGGCTTTCAGTTACCACACCCTGCTGGTTGGCGGTAACCCGTTTTCTACCTCAGCGATCTACGCGCTCATTCACGCGCTGGAACTAAAATGGGGTGTGCACTTCCCTCGCGGTGGCACAGGTGCACTCGTAGCCGCACTGGTAAAACTGTTTGAGGACTTGGGTGGTGAGATACGCTTAAACTCTGCGGTCGATGAAATCATCACCAGCAACAATCAGGTCACGGGTGTGCGCTTGAAGAATGGCGAAGTAATCAACAGCGACTATGTCGCCAGTAATGCCGATGTTGTCTACACCTACAAACACCTGCTGCGTGATGCTGCACCTGCTAAATCTGCTGCTCGCAAACTTGAGCGCAGCGACCATTCGATGTCACTGTTTTTAGTGTATTTCGGCATCGAAGGAAAATATGACGATCTTGCACATCACACCATCTTGTTCGGCCCTCGCTATAAAGATTTGCTCAAAGAAATCTTCGACAAAGGTGAGCTGCCCGATGATTATTCGCTATATCTGCACTCACCGTCGGTAACCGACGATAGTCTGGCTCCCGAAGGGCACTCAGCATATTATGTGCTGGCTCCCGTGCCTCATACAGGCTTA
>CBDTTT010000396.1:0-1864 GCA_965363345.1 uncultured Chromatiales bacterium | reverse complement strand
ATGCAGAGGCTCTTAACACCGAAGCTACGCCGGTATTGACCAGTTCACAAACACTGCAATAGACACACGCGCTGCCTAGGACGGAATCAGCGCTGCGATAATATCCCAGTACTCCTGCGCCAAAACGTTAACGTTAGTGGGAGCATACTGGGCTGGTTCCTTTATCGAAACAATGATCTGAGCCAAACCTACCGACTCAGGAATCGTATCGGTCTCATGCCGGTAATCAAGTTGCTTTGCCAGCCATGCAGCCCGCTCATGCGTTCTTACCGCAAGGTTATTATCATAGCCAAGCTCTTTGGTTCTGCGAACCAATCTGTCTGTCAGATCGGCACAGGCGCTACGATCGCCATAGCGAACATCAGTGACCTGACATATAGAAGCCTCACGTGCCAATTCAGGCAACTCAGCTTCGCGAAACCAAAGGTATAATTCCTGTGCGAACGCGATTAGCTGAATATTAACCACCCGCTTTCCGGCAAGACTAAGTCCTGGAAACTGCGGAACCTCGTTCGCTGCAGCCTGCTCCGACTGACTCATCAACTGAGCAACCTGCTGACCAATTAAATTCCGGGCCATATCAAATTCTGCAATTCGCTCATTCAACTGGCGTCGCCGGAAGAAATTCCAGAAGCCTGCTAGTGCATCCCGCCTGGCTTCGAGTTCCAACATCTGCTCGCGCAGAGCATCACCCTGCTGGCCAATATCATTTAACTGCTGACGAACTTCCTGTAAAGATAATTCACGCTGGCTGCGGTGATCGCGCATGAATAGTTGACGCTCACGTTCGATTTGAATCTCATACATTTCGGCGGCAAAACGTTGCATCCGTTTTCTACAGTGAGCCCACAACGCTCGAAACTGATAAAAGGTTACGGCCTGAAATGCTGTTTCCGGGTCTGCCAGCATGCTCTCAACTTTCTCGAGATATTGCTCAGCACGTAACGTAGCAACTTCCTGCTGCTGCAATTTCTCAGCCAGACGTTCTGCTTCACGACGCTGCTGCCCATAGGCACGCTTAAGTTCTGCGCGATTCGAGAACAGGGTCATCAGACGTTCCTGCTCTTTTAGAACATCCTTTTTCTGGAACACCTGAGTAACTGAAGCAGACATGGGGGAATCACGTAATCCGTTGAGGCTATTAACTTCATACGATAGCGAATGATTCAAGGCATTGATTTGCCGCAGTCTACAGTTTTGTGATTTAACTTAATCTGGTCGAACGTCAGATCAGAAGCAATGACCTGTGTGCTGCAGGTAATCCAGCCATTTGCTCAGCATCATATTATAAGACCAGCGTCGCTCAATGTTATTGCCCTTGCCTTGCAAGGTACTGGCTATCGACACGATGGCCTCATGACGGTGATGCACCGACCAACCCTTAACCTCAACCATTCTGGCATCGTAATAAATTCGCCCCAGAAGATCGGGGTCAGAAACTACTTCGCCATTTTGCAGAAACCGATAGGTCAGACGAAAGCTGCAGGTAAAACGTGTCAGGTCGAGTACGGTTAGATACACAGGACAGTCATCAGCAATGGCGGAAACGTATTCGCCAGGCTCAAATCGTTGCTTGGTAAGAATCTGTTCAAGCTTTATATAATTGGCCTCATACAACGTCATTAAGCCGCCAAAACTTTGCGGCTTAAACGTACATTCGGGCACTAGATAACTATCTACCTTCATCATTTGACTATAGCATAGAGACCAACAATCGCTACAACGATGCCACGATGAGCAATGAGATAAAAATTACGCGCGTAGAGTGCGAACCCTTTCAGGATCAGAAGCCGGGCACCGCAGGACTGCGTAAAAAAGTGGCGGTCATCCGTCAGCCGCACTATCTCGAAAGCTATGTTCAGTC
>CBDTTT010000395.1:0-1865 GCA_965363345.1 uncultured Chromatiales bacterium | reverse complement strand
TTGTTCATCACGTACGAATAGCGGTTGTAGCTCTGGCTGAGTGAGCCCGCTTGGATATGTGGGTCAGCGCTGATAAATCTGGCTAGCGTTGCATCATACATGCGCCCATTCATGTGGATGAGTTCAACCTCTTGCACGTTTTCATGCCCGGTATAGCCTTTATTGGTATAGGGCAATTGCGTGAGGTAGAGCGGGTCATTCAGGCTGGCGTCAGCTTGCCATGGCAGTTCTCTGAGTTTTCCCCAAGAGTCGAAACTGCGCCTGTCGACCACGTTTCCGTAAGCATCGGTGACTAAATCTACGCTGCCAAGCGCATCTTTGTGGAGGTAGCGGGTTTGTGTTGCGTTACTTGATGAAACTATATGCTCGGCGACTAATTTGCCTGCAGCCTGGATGTAGTGCTTCTGTTCAACTTGGCCATTGCTCTTGGTCAGGCGTTCATACACACCTCCGATATAAAGCGTCGTGTCTCCTTGGTGATTAACCTTTTTATATCGAGCGCGACTAGAGCCATAGCTAAAGGTGGCCGAGCGACCATTTCGGGAGATTTGTGTGGGCTTATTGAAACTGCTCCAATGAATGGTGCGACCATTGCCACTGACCATGTTGCCGTTGGTATCGTAAGTATAATTGCTACCACCGGCTTGCATGACCGCATGAGGAAACAGATTACCGCCATAGGTATAGCTCCCCACATCCGATTTATAGGTGATGTTGCCTAACACGTCATAATCTAACCTTTGCGTGGTATTGAGATCGGCGACATTACCGTACTGGTTGCTGATCACATGGGTCGCGGTCAGGCGATCCAACCGATCGTATTCGTAGGTTTCCCGGATATCGTTGACCAAATCATCTCTCAAGGTGACGTTTTGATAGGCGTCGTATTGATATTCCAGATGACGAATCGGATCAGACACCAGTAGACTGCTATGAATACTTTGCAACTGACCGGTCGCTTGGTTGTAGGCGTAGTCATTGACGATGCCATTTCCGTAAACCTCAGCACTGATGCGCCCGGAAGAATCCACATCTGCTGCTCGCCAGTAAGTGATTTCATCGGAAGCACCCTGGCTCTGGAAATCATCATAGATATCCGCTGAACTAGTCTGGGTTCTGGCAATTTGGTAACTATGATCGGCAGCAGCCAGCGTTTGCTCGGCGAGGATGACTATTTGCTCTGCGATGGCATCGTAGCTTTGCGATTGCGTGTTGATCAAGCTGGTAACCGTTTGCAGTTCTTCAATCGTATTATTGAGATGCCCTAAGAACTCCGGTGAAAGGTTTTGTCCTTGCGACACTGTGCCCGACAGTTGGTTTTGATGCTGGCTTAAGTTATTTAGCGTGGAAGTGTTGACCGCACCATTGCCGGTAAGGGATTGATAAAACTCAATTTGTGACTGGTAGAACAAACCCAGATTGCGCAGTTCATTGGCTTTGAATAAATAACTTTCTGCAAGAACAGCCGCCTCATTCACTAGTGGCGCGAGTGCGGCATAGCTGTGAGATTCAGCGTGTGATCGTAAACCGGTTATGGCCGTCAGAAAACCATCAGCGTTGTATTGATTCTCGATGTAAAAATTCTGCGAACCGGGATAAGTAACACGTTTAACACGGCTTAGGTTGTCGTAACTCCTTTGTATTGTGAAGTCGCCTTGCCCATCAATTGTCGTGTTAACGTTAACCGGTCGACCGAGGTTGTCGTAGCTATAGTTTTTGACTAGCCCGCTACCACTTTCCTGAAGCAACTTACCAATGCTGCCCTGAGCCACACTGTTGTCACCATAAACCCAACTGCTAGTTCCTTCTAGCTCAGTGCGGTTTATCATTCGACCCAGCACATCGTATTGGATGTCGACCGTCTG
>CBDTTT010000394.1:0-1871 GCA_965363345.1 uncultured Chromatiales bacterium | reverse complement strand
CGTCTGCGCCGCGGTACTTTGTACGAGTTTGCCGCTAAGCTCGGCGCAGACAAAATCGCTTTGGGGCATCATCGCGACGACATCGTTGAAACCTTGTTTCTGAATATGTTTCACGGCGGGCGGCTTGCAGCAATTCCGCCTAAGCTCAAGTCTGATGATGGAAAAAACGTCGTGATACGTCCGTTGGCCTATTGCGCGGAAAGTGACTTGGCGCAGTATGCTCAGTATCGTGAATTCCCGATTATCCCCTGTAATTTGTGTGGCTCTCAGGAAAACCTGCAGCGGCAGCAGGTTAAGAGCATGCTGCATGAATGGGAGGGGGCATCACCCGGAAGAATACGCAGTATATTTTCAGCGATTGGGAATATTCAGCCGAGTCAGCTTGCAGACGAGGGTTTGTTTGACTTCAAGAGCTTAAAAAAAGACTCGTGAAATTTTAGTAATAAAAAAGCCCCGGAGACCAAAGGTTTCCGGGGCTTTTCCTTATCTGATCGATCAGAATTCCTTATGGCATTTCGGGCAATCGCTTTTCTTAAACAGAGGTGAGTACCAACTAGCATCTTTAGCGGCCTCCCAAAACCACATGCTGCGGCACTCAACACAACGTATCGCAAACAACCCAAACGCATAGCCGACGAGTGCAATAACCGTGCCTACCGTCATCGATACCCCTAGCGATTCAAACAAGGGGAGGATAGAGCCTACTAGGAGCATCAACACCGCAATGATCAATTTCCAGAGTTGCCCGGACTTTTTAACGACAGAGTTATCAAGCATTATTGTTTTTCCTGAGCCATGCTACCTGACCCATGCTAATAGGCTGCAAGCAGTGATGAGTAGCTAGAAGCCGAACTCACGTGTTAGATATCAGCATGCAGTGTACCTACGGATAGTCATTAACGGAAATTAGCGGCTGTGAGCTATAGATATATGGAGTATAGCTTGAACATAATTCATGTTGCCCCTGCCTCTATCAATCTCAATCCTGTGCGCCGGTTACGAGGCCGGGTTATGAGCTATTGCGCCCATCAAGACTCAGTGATGATTGGTGACAGCCACTAAACCAAAAAAAGCCCGCTTTAAAAAAGCGGGCTTTTAGAATAGATGGCGTCCCCAAGGGGACTTGAACCCCTGTTGCCGCCGTGAAAGGGCGGAGTCCTAACCGCTAGACGATGGGGACACACGTGGTGTCATTCGGTCTTGGTGGAGCTAGGCGGGATCGAACCGCCGACCTCTTGCATGCCATGCAAGCGCTCTCCCAGCTGAGCTATAGCCCCGCGCGACCGAGGCGAGAATGTACTCGAGCACCCTATAACTGTCAACAGCAAATACGTATAAAGTTTTTTTGCTAGGGGGGTTATGAGCAGCCGTTTCTTGCCGATAGCCGGAATTTCGCTTTAGAAAGCCTTATAACTTCCTGTCTCATATGACAAAATGTGCAGGTTGTTGTTGATGGTAAGCGCATAAGATGCTCGCTTTGACCTACCTATATATTCTGGCTGCCGGAGCAGGCCTATTGCTGGGCGGCTATTGCCTGCTCGTCGGGCAGGGGCGCATTCTGCGGTGGCGCATTTTCAGCGTGATGGCTGCGGTTGCTATTTGGAGCCTTGCCTATCTGTTTAGCCCGGAGACTGATGCCGGTATAGGTATTAGCAGTGTCGTGGTCGAGCTGCTGTTGCTCGTCGCGTGGTACCTACTTATCGAGCGCTTGTTGCGCGGCCCGTATTTGCAGTCTATGCCAGAGCAGGTTCGGCGCGCGGTGCGCTGGGTGTGGCTGCTGGTTATCCTCGCTTGTGCCGTCACGTTGCTTCCGGTTCAGGAAGTCGAAAGGGTTTTCCCGGATGCCGACGTCTATCTCGTTGCATTGCTAT
>CBDTTT010000393.1:0-1879 GCA_965363345.1 uncultured Chromatiales bacterium | reverse complement strand
ATGGTCGGCAAGGTTCCCAGCGGGGCACTATCAACCGCAACACCAAAACCAACCTCGCGTACCGTCCCTTTGATGACCTGACCAGGCAGCACATCAAAGACGATAGCCACCTCATCACCGGCATCGATATTACCCAGGTTGTTCTCGGTAAAGTCCGCCTGCAACCAGGTGTTTTGTAGCCCGATGAATGTTAGTTGCGGTGCGCCAGCTGCCGCGAAATTACCCTTATCCAGACGCACGCCGGTAACCACGCCGGCTTCAGGAGCGCGCACAGTAGTGCTCTCAAGGTTAACGTTGGCCTGATCCAGCGCCGCCTGAGCCTGCTGGATGCGGGAGTTGGCATCACCATCAGCACCACGATCCTGCCTGGCTTTTTCGAGATTGGCTTCTGCAGCAGCCAATGAACTCAATGCTCCGGCATAGGAAGCCTCGGCAGATTCCAAACGACGTGTAGAAATGGCACCGGGGTCTTCTTTACGAATACTGTTCATCCGCTCTGAATCCTGGCGGGTACGCAGCACTGTCGATTCAGCCGCAGAGATCGATGCTTTTGCAGCAGCAATATTCGCATCACCTGCGCCGACTGTTTGCCGCGCTAGAACCAAATTAGCCTCTGCGGTTTTTACAGCAAGCACGTAGTTCGTAATGTCGACCTGAAACAATTGCTGATCGAACTGGACCAGCTCATTGTTGTTCACATACACATCGGTCAAAACACCGGATACCTGAGCGGCAACCGGAACAACTCTGGCATTAACCTTGGCTTGCGAGGAGTAAGGCGTTACACGGTCGGCGCGTAAATACCAAACTACAAGAAAAAAGCACACACCCAATATAATTAATGTCCAACGACGCACCGGATCTTCAGCAGCTGTTGCATTCGTAACCGGTTTTTGCTGTTTTGCTTCTGTCATCTTCTTAACCTTGCCGGCTCGCGCCGATTGCTTTAAGCACTGTCAACTCCTGCCCTACGGCTGAGTTTTCTCAATCAGGTTGCCCCAGTTGGTTCGTTCCTGCATTTGCTGCACATTGTCTTCATCAACGTAGGGCATATTCTCGCGCCCTTCCCAGCCACCACCCAATGCCTTGTACAACGCCACGAGGCTGCGAAAGCCGTTGCCGAGGGTCGAAACGTAGCGCTGCTGCTGTGTAAACAAAGCCTGCTGTGCATTAAGCACCCGCTGATAATCAGCGAAACCTTCTTTGTAACGTAGCGTGGAAAGCTTGTTGGAGCGCTCCGCTGAAGTAACGGTCTTCGCTAGAATTTTGGCTTGATCACGTGTGCCGATATAAGCAGCCATCGCATCCTCTGTCTCACGGGCAGCCTGCAAAACGACTTCGCGATAGTTTACTAATGACTGTTGGAAGCGGGCATCCTGAACTCTCACATTGTTCTTAATACGACCATAGTTCAGAAACGGCCAGACGAAGGACGGGCCTATTGAAACGCTCAATGCATCAGAACTAAACAGGTCGCCGAGATCGCCGTTACTGCTCGTAGACGTAAGCCCTACCGAACCAGTCAAACTAAAACTCGGATACAAATCAGATTTGGCTAAACCAATACGGGCATTCTGTGCCCTGGCAAGCAATTCCGCCTGCCGCACATCCGGCCGACGTCGCAGCATATCTGCCGGAAAACCTATCGCAACATCGACAGGCAACGGACTGATGCCTTCAGTTCCTTGTAACAATGCATCCAACTGACCTGGCTGCTGACCAAGCAACACCGACAACGCATTCTTCGACTGCTTTAGTGAGGCATCCAGGTCCGGAATAGTTGCCTGTGTGGATAGCAGCAAGGTTTCGGCCTGCTGCATATCGAGCTCAGATGCATCGCCATTCCGGTACAACACCGATGCAATCTCATAACTACGTC
>CBDTTT010000392.1:0-1880 GCA_965363345.1 uncultured Chromatiales bacterium | reverse complement strand
CAGCGTTAAAACAGCGTAATCTCTGCGTTGTGAGCCATGCCCCCGTAACTAATTTTCGACCCGATCGATATCCTCGTGCAGCAGCGCTATGGATTTTCATCGCCTGCTTTGTGAGCTTGCCAGTATTGGCCGCTCCGCTAGAGAGCGCTGGTTCTGATGATCTACCGGCTATCGCCATCATCATTGATGACCTCGGTCAGCAGTTGCAGTACAGCCTGGATGTTGCCCGTTTACCTGGTCCGGTGGCGTGTTCGGTCTTACCTCATATGCCGTGGGCGAGCCAGGTTGCCGAAGCTGCCGTGAAAAGTGGCAAAGAGGTGATTCTGCATTTGCCCCTGCAGCCGATGGAAACCAATCGCTTGGCTGGTATTGGTGAAATTAGCCTTGATAACAGCCGTGATGAACTGCGCCAGATACTGGCCGCCGATCTGGCCTCCGTGCCGCACGTGTCCGGTATCAACAACCACATGGGTAGTTTGATTACCCGTCATCCCGGTCACATGGAGTGGTTGATGGCTGAGATAGCAACCTACGACAACCTCTTTTTTGTCGATAGCTATACGACAGCCCAAAGTGTCGGTCTAAAACTTGCAAGAGAGCATGGCATTCCAGCGACACGTCGTCAGGTGTTTCTGGATGATGTCCCCGGCGTTGATAATTTGCAGCTTGAATTTGAGCGACTGGTGCAACGTGCAAAAGTGGATGGGCAGGCGGTAGCGCTCGGGCACCCCTATCCGGAAACCATAGAATTTTTGCAGAACGTTATTCCGAATTTAGCCGATTACGGTGTGCGCCTAGTGCCAGTCACTCAGCTTATTGCGATTGAAGCCGACCACACAGGTGTTGATGGCAGCATTATTGACGTTTCTATGTCGGCCATGAGCGGCAGCGATCCATTGGAAGGGTTATGATTCTCGTATTACACGGGGTGATTAAACAATGAACAGTGTTTCATTCGGGCAGATTTTGATTGTCGGTATAGGCGGATTTTTTGGCTCAAGCCTGCGTTTCGTTGTCCACCATTGGGTGCAGAAAGTATTGCTGCCCGGTGTATTCCCCTACGGCACGCTCTCCGTCAATATGATCGGTTGTTTGTTAATTGGCCTGGTTATTGGCTTAACAGATTTGCGTGGTTTATTAGACCAAAACTGGCGGCTGTTTCTGGCGGTAGGTGTGCTGGGTGGCTTCACCACTTATTCAAGCTTTGCCTTCGAGAATTTTAGCCTGCTATCGAGCGCAGAGTTCCTCCGTTTAGGCGTGAATATTGTTGTGCAGATTACGCTTGGCTTATTCTTGGCCTGGCTCGGCTATCAAGGTGCGAAAGTATTTTAGGCTTCTCATCCCTGTCTTCATAAGTTAGTAACTTATGACAAAACACTCGGCACATTGGAGGCAAGAGTTTCACCGGGATGTATTTTGCTCCTTAGGCTGGCGCAATGCGTCGCAAAATACATCCCGCTGAAACTCTTTTTCAAACGCCAATGCCTATCCCATATATACGAAAAAACTGGGCGTTTTTGGCACTAAGCTCTCTCTGTTACTAGATAAGAACAGCGCGTAGCTTAGCTGCCCGCTCTTCCAGTATGGCCGGGTCAGCCATGCGGCCACCGTGTTGTTTCAAGGGTACGCCCTCCCAGCGTGGCACCACATGCATGTGTATGTGAAACACACTTTGGCCGGCTGCTTCATTGTTGAATTGGTTGACCATGATGCCATCGGGCTTAAAGGCAGCATCGACGGCTTTGGCGATTTTCTGCGTGGTTTGAATTAAGCGCGCAGCGCCTTCCGGCGAAATCTCCAGCAGGTTGCGAGCCTCTTCTTTAGGAACGACCAGTGTGTGACCTTCGGCCTGCGGCATAACGTCCATAAACGCCAGCGTG
>CBDTTT010000391.1:0-1888 GCA_965363345.1 uncultured Chromatiales bacterium | reverse complement strand
ACGGCGCTGCCCGGGTTACGAGCCCTGGGACGCCGCCGGTTGCAGACACATTGTGGCCCGCAACGACAATCGAAACTGGTTCCGGAACGCCGTAGTTGGCCAGGTTAATCGTTACGGTCTCGCCTTCGTTCACGATGAGTGTTGGCGCGGGATATTGCGGCAAGGCGTAACCACCACCTTCCGTATGCGTTGCAGTGGTACCCGCTTCCGCATCACCGAAGCCCCACATATGAAGGCTGGTACCGTCTGGCAGGTTCATGTTGAAGGGGAATGCATACAGATTGAATTCCACTTCGTCCAGACCCGTGACTTTACCGTCAATACCGCGAATCTCGTGCTGCGCAATGGCCTGAGACCAGGGCAGAGCCATCAGCAGAATTGATACGCTTAAGAGGCGTCCGCATTTATTTATTAGTTCTTTCATTTACTCAACTCCTGAGCCAGACGCTGCAAAATCAATTAACGACGATTTCGGTGATCATGCCGCCGTCAAGCTGGGTCAGATTACTCATCTGGTGCAACTCGGCTGCATGTAAGAAGTAGGTTCCTGGCGCCACACCGGTCGTGTCTATGATGACGTCATGTGTCTCACCGCCGCCAAAGTTCACCGACGCGACATCGCGGTAGAGATTCTTGCCATCGTGACCGCGCATCTGACGTGAACCCGTGCCAACAATCTTCATTGACAAGCCGGGTGCAGTGAGTGTGAAGAAGCGATCGATGCTTACGTTGGAAAGACGCAGCAGGAGTTTTGCACCCTGTGCTATACCGAGTACCGGATCTCCGATTACCGTATCCATGGTTTGGGTGGATGTGCCCAGCAGATCGTTGTCATCCGCGTTCAGCAACGCTCCCGGCGTGCCGGTAACTTTGCCTGGTGCATGACCGGCGACCAAAGCACTGTTATCCACTGGTGGATCCATGGCGCCTGCAAGGACGGTGTCCGGATAGCCGCGACCATTGATCATCGGGTAACTCGCTTCGAGCAATGCGAACGGCAGTGGCTGCACGAACAGGCTGGCGTCGTGGAAGTCTGAATCAAAGCTCGAAAGCTGGACGGCCTCCTCTACGTCATACGCTGTGGTGCCATCTTCGTCGTTGTATGCGTAGCCGGTTGGGCCTGAACCGCCGAAGCGCGGCGACTGGGTGGCAGCGTCCGGAGCGGCAACAGTGCCGCCAATGCCTGTTTCATCCTGACCTGCATGGACATACAGGTTAGCGAGCATGCCCATTTCCATGTGCTCGGAAGCTTCTACGTGGCAGTGATAGATGTACGTGCCAGGCTCAACAACGTTGTAGTAGTAGGAAAGCGTCGCACCCATATTGATAGAGACCGATACTTCCGGAACGCCGTCAAAGACAGAAGCCGCATTTGGAAAGCCATGAAAATGCACGGTATGCGGATCGAAAAGATCGGGCCTGATGACAGTACCAACATTAGTCAGGCTGAGAAAAAACTCGTCGCCCTGATCAAGCACGATAGTCGGACCAGGCCATTCAGCCGCCAGAATTCCGTTGGCGATCACGTCGTCAGGTGCCACTCCTGTGCGGTCACCAAATCCGAAGGTATAGATCGGATTACCGTCGGACATGTTGACGAAGCTGTCACCGGCCGTCAGGTGCATGCACTTTGTATTGGCTGGCTGGGTTTCGCCCGCATCGGCAACGCCGCCGGTAACGTCAAAACCCGTATCGTCAGTCCAGTTGGCATCACCGTCCGTGTCCCCCGGACACTGGACATTGACGGCAGCGAAAGACATGTTCGCAGCGAACAGGACTGCCAGTCCAGATGTTCCGGTTGCGGCTCTTGTTATGAGATTCTTCATCGCGTTAATCCTTAAGTTTTTATAAAGCCACTTAATTAGTTTAGGGACCCGGGACAACCAGT
>CBDTTT010000390.1:0-1907 GCA_965363345.1 uncultured Chromatiales bacterium | reverse complement strand
CAATATTCGCTGCGCCAAAGTCTATAAAGATGCGATGAAACGCAGCTTTAAAAAAGCCACGCAATATCAAGAAGGGCGAAAAGTTCGCAGTGGCCGTCAAGCGCGCGCCATGGGGAAACGTTCAAACTATGGCCGTCAAAAACTAGAAGAAATTTGGCAGAATGCCGAAGTTGATGCTTTATCCCGTTTAGCTAACGCGGGTGTGCGCGTACCGGAAACTTTCGGGTGTGTTGATGGCGTACTGTTAATGGAATTAGTAACCGATGACGCGGGCGACGTTGCGCCACAGCTCGGTGATGTGGTGATGTCCGAAGATCAAGCGATTGAAGATCACACCGTCATGATGCATTACATTATGCTCATGCTCTGTGAGGGCATTGTGCACGGTGATCTATCGGAATTTAACGTGCTGGTTGATGACTATGGCCCGGTAATTATCGACTTACCACAAGCGGTTAATGCTGCCGCGAATAACAGCGCACAAGAAATGTTCTCCCGTGACGTCAATAATATGCGGCGCCATTATGCGGAATTTGCACCTGCTTTATTACACACGCAATACGCCAAAGAAATGTGGGCATTGTTCGAAGCGGGTGAGTTAACACCTAACTCAACTCTCAGTGGTGAGTTTGAAAATGACAACCACAGCGCTGATGTAGATGCCGTGCTAGAGGAAATTAAAGCCGCGATGGAAGAAGAGCAAGAACGACAAGAGCGGATCCGTGAAGCCGATGCCGATGAGCGCGCATGAGTTTAGAAGCGCCTAATGGCCCGCCCCTGTTGCAGGCGCTAGGTTTCTAGAATATGAATGTGCATCAAGAATGGACTTAGTCTTATTTTCTTCGCTGGCTGAATTGGCCTTTTTCCTATGGTTATGTCTTGCGACCTATAGAACTTTTCGCATGTATTCAGGTGATAGCAGGCCAAAGGATCCTATGGCCGCGGTTCTCAAAAAGCAGCGAGACGAATCTGAGGGGCACACTGATTCAGGCAATGCTCAAGTATTGAAGTGGGCTAGCCTTCTCGCATGTTTTCTGCTTGGCGGCTCTGCGCTTAAGACTGCGTATGGGCTTGTGACCTATCTTGGGCGTTCTTCGTAGTTAGCTTTGCTGTTATGAAACCTAGCCAACGCAAGCAGTTCACTCATTTCAGTCGTTGTACTTGCAGGGCCCGGCTTCGTTAGTATCGTTGCTGAGGAATTATATTCTAGCGATAGACCCAGGCAATAAACTCCAATGGCCTAGCTTAATCTAGTCGATAATAGTGAGTATTGTTCTGATACTTTACTAAAACGACTATCTTCCACAATAGGGAAAAATCATGAAAAAAATTGTTGCCTGTGCAATTGCTTGTTACATGCCTTTAGCTTTTTCTGCAACGGAAATTGTAGTTCCTGACTTGGAACTGGGTCATTGGGTTACAACCGTCGACACCTCTGCAATGGTCGAGGAAGCGCTTGCCGCAGTACCTGAATCTAGCCGGGCTATGGTAAAAAAAATGATGGAACAACAAATGCAGAGCTCAAGCACGTCTAACCAATGTATTACTCAAGAAACGTTAGACAGTTTTGATGAGCAAATAAAGGATAGTTTCGGTGCTCAGAATAACTGCGAATTCAATGTTATTGAAAGTAGCAGCGAAAAATTCGTGGCAACGATGCAATGTCCTGAATCGGTCTTACGTGTAGAGACTAATATTATTAGTTCTAAGAGAAATGAGTCGACTCTGGTAAGTGATGTGGCTGGCATGGGTCAAACAACAATCACATCGGTCTCTAAATGGGTGTCAAGTGATTGCCCGGCTGGGCTTTAACCCACATTGAGCCGGCTTTCGGTCGACCACTGCCACGGGAGCCAGGTGTTAAATGACGCGAACCTGGTCAATCTCAGTTTGCGAAAATGGCGAAC
>CBDTTT010000389.1:0-1914 GCA_965363345.1 uncultured Chromatiales bacterium | reverse complement strand
TCGACAAGCCCGAGTTTGGATAAGTTCTGGGCAGTAATACCCATAGCACTTGCTGCCGTCTCGGCTTTAGCCGCATTGTTCCAGAGGATACTCGCACAGCCTTCCGGTGAAATAACCGAGTAAACCCCATACTGCAACATCAGCAAGCGGTCGCCCACACCAATAGCCAATGCACCGCCGGAACCACCCTCGCCGATCACGAGACTTACGATGGGCACAGTCAGTCGTGACATTACGTACAAGTTACGGGCAATCGCCTCACTCTGACCACGCTCTTCCGCACCAATACCCGGATAAGCTCCCGGCGTGTCGATAAGCGTAATAATAGGCAAGCCGAAACGCTCGGCCATCTTCATCAGGCGCAAAGCTTTACGATAACCTTCGGGTTTCGGCATGCCGTAGTTACGCAACATACGGGATTTCACATCACGGCCCTTCTGATGACCGATAACCATCACCGGAAGCCCTTCCAGACGTGCAAGACCACCCACGATTGCGGGGTCATCGCCATACATGCGATCGCCGTGCAACTCCTGAAAATCGGTGCAGATAGCATCGATGTAATCCTGAGTGTAGGGACGCTGCGGATGCCGCGCCAACTGAGCAACCTGCCACGGCGAGAGATTCGAAAAAATGCTCTTCGTCAGTGATTTGCTTTTCGTCTGCAGCCGACCGATTTCCTCACTGAGATTCAGCTCGGAATCATCGCCTACATAACGCAGCTCTTCGATCTTAGCTTCGAGCTCAGCGATAGGCTGCTCGAAGTCGAGAAAATTGAGATCCATGTTGCTTAGTCTCTTCCCAGAAATAATGCGAGAAATAATGCCAGAAATAGTTGCCAAAAATAATTTAGCGGCTTAACGGCTATTGTCGCACAGCCTGAGCAGAATGCTATGCCGCTGCCTGATGATTCTTGTCGCCGTAAAAGACAAAACCCCGCAGGCCAAAGGTTGCTGTGAGCCGATCACGCAGCTCGGCGGTCGGCCGCACGCACCAGCTATCACCCAACTGCACCCGTGCAACCGCACGTGCTGTTTTGTAATTGATCGCCACCTGACAGCGCCCCGGACGATAGGGCTCCAGTAAATCCTGCAACTGTGCAGCGTCGATCTTGCCCATTGCTGTGTCATCCCAGTTGATAATGAGACCAATAGCACGGTTCTCAACCACCCTGTCGATATCGGCCATATCAGTCACAGCGATCCGCCAGCCATCAACGAAGTCATCCCAGCGTAATTCACCTTCAATCTTCCTAATCTTATAATTTTCAATAAGATGCTTAAGATTATCAAAGCTATCTCTGAACATTTGAAGCTCAATACGAGCCTCTCCATCATCAAGGAACATCGTGACGCGATTACCCCGTTTACGAAAATCGGTAATCAGACCAACCACCTCGACCTTCTTGCCCTTGCGACGGTAACCGCCCCCCTCACCAAGGTCCGGCTTTTTCTCAGCGAGCACACTGGCAATCTTGTCGGTGCTCATATACTTCAACTCAGACCGATACAGATCCAGAGGATGACCGCTCAAATACAAGCCCAGAGCCTGACGCTCGGCCGCCAGCAACTCGCTAAAGCCCCACTCGGGCAGCTTGCGGATAGTGATGGCCTCAGCAACCACCGGGTCAGCCATATCGCCAAACATATCGTTCTGGCCAGCCTCGCGGTCGCGTAACTCCTGCTCAGCCTTATCCAGCGCCACCGGCAGTGCAGCAAGAATACTGGGGCGATTCGGTCCAAAGGCATCGAAGGCACCGGAGTTAATCAAAGCCTCCATGGCGCGCTTATTCACCTTCTGGGTGTTCACTCTGAGGCAGAAGTCATCTAAAGAAGCGAACTCGCCGTCCTGATCACGCAGCTCAATGATCGTATCAGCGACAGCCTTACCCAAACCTTTAAGTGCGCCGAGACC
>CBDTTT010000388.1:0-1926 GCA_965363345.1 uncultured Chromatiales bacterium | reverse complement strand
ACCTCTCTAATGCGCGCCATTGCAGGCAGATTGAAGCTCGACAGTGGCAGTGTCTCTGTTGGTGGTGCCGATCCGCTGGTTATTTCTGCCGCACGTGAAAAGCTCGGCATTGTGCCGCAGACGATCGCGCTTTATCCCAGCCTCACGGCGCGCCAGAACCTCGATGTATTCGCCCGGCTTGCAGGCCTCAAAGGTAACGCAATCAAACAGTCGGTAACGTTGGCACTTAGCCGGGCACAGCTTCAGGATCGAGCTGATGATCATCTATCGGATCTTTCCGGTGGCATGCAGCGCCGTCTCAATATTGTTGCGGGCACACTGCATAATCCCGAGCTCTTGCTGCTTGATGAGCCCACAGTAGGCGTCGATCTCGATGCACGTCAGACTATTCATGCTTTGTTGAACGACCTGCGTGATGCCGGTATGGCAATCATCGTCAGTACTCATGATTTCGAACAGGCCGCTGCCATAGCCGACCGCGTTGCATTTATGGCGCACGGCCGCTTGCTTGCCGACGGCCCTGTTAAAGAGTTAGTGCGACAGGTGTTTGGTGATGCGAAAGAGGGTGTGGTGGCATTTAGTGCTCCGGTGGGAGAGAAGGCCGGTCGCATTCTGCATGATTTCGAATTTAACGCGACCAGCGATGAACGCTTGTGGAGTGGTCCCGTAAAGGGCGGCTATCAGGAGCTTGAAACGCTTGAAAAGGAACTTGAGGAAGCCGGTGTGCATGTTGCTGAGATTCGGCTGCGTGATCCTGGTTTAGACGGCGTATTTATGCATTTAGCGGAGCCTTCTGCATGACCGGCGCTATGTTCAGAGCGATGTGGCTCACCTTGATTAATGATCGTGGTGCACTGGTTATGGCCTTTGTGATGCCGGTATTGTTCTTTCTGGTGATGGCTGAGATCTTCAGTAGCTCATCGGGTGCAGAGATGCAGATGCGGGTGGCTTTTGTCGATGAGGTCGAAGATGAGCTCACGGTGCGCTTGTTGGCTGCCCTTAAGGCAAGCGATTCGATTCAGGTTATTAATACGGCGGGCGTGGACCGTGACGGATTGACAGCCCTAGTGGTTAAAGGCACCGCTGACATTGGCGTATTGGTGCAGAAGGGTGGGCGACAGCTCGATGATGTGGGTGGCTTTGGGCCGGCACCTTTGTTGCTGATTAATGATCCCTCGCGCGCAGTGAGCGTGCCTATGTTGAGCGGGCAGATTCAGCAGGCTTATTTTGCAGCGATGCCCGATATCGCGCTTGGTAGTGTCGTGACGTTGCTCGAAGATCAGTTCGTAGAACTTGATGCCGAACAACAGTCCGATATTGCTGAAGGTCTTGATGAGATGGCCATGGCAGCAGCCGACGGCGGCGATGCCGGCTGGTCACTCGGTTCGATGGTTGAGCCGCGTGCTGTTGCCGGTCAGAGTGCAGCGACCAACCATATTGCGTATTACGCCGGCGCTGTTGCCTTCATGTTTTTGTTGTTCTCCTGCATGAGTTCAGCAACATCGCTTACCGAAGAGCGAGAGTCGGGCATCCTTGATCGCATTTTGGCAGGGCCCGGCGGTATGGCGGTGCTGGTCAATGGCAAGTTCCTGTTTTTGGTTTGTCAGGGCTTTGTGCAGATGGGTATGATCTTTTTGACGGCCTGGCTGGTTTATGACGTAGATCTGCCAGGGCATATTTTTCCCTGGGCAGTGATTACATTGTTTGCCTGTATTGCGGCCGCTGGTTTGGGTTTGCTGGTAGCGGCTATCTGCCGGACGCCGGCACAGGCACGCAACGCGTCGACTATTGTTGTCATGGTTTTGTCGGTAGTAGGAGGCAGTATGGTGCCGCGGTTCTTTATGCCGGTTTGGTTACGTGATTTGGGTTGGTTCACACCCAACACCTGGGTACTCGAAGCCTATTCTGCAGTGTTCTGGCGAGACC
>CBDTTT010000387.1:0-1927 GCA_965363345.1 uncultured Chromatiales bacterium | reverse complement strand
CTGAGGCATCGCGGAAGCATTGGAAATTACCGTACGCAGCATATTGTTACGACCGGCATCGAGTATCGGCTTCTCCTGCCCCATCATCATCTGAAAATGCGTTGGCACGCCGAAGAAACCGGTAATTCGACCTGACTCGTAGGCGCGCAAGACTGCCTCGGGGTCGAACTTACTCATGATTTCGCAGTAGCCGCCAAAGAAAGCCGGCGCTAGTGCAAACAACATACCTGCACCATGACACAGCGGTGCAATCGCTAAGAACCGGTCATCCGGTGAATAGCAACCGTATTCGACAGCACATGAGAACAAGGTAATAACGCGTGAGCGATGTGGCACCAGCACGCCTTTTGGCTTGCCGGTAGTACCAGAAGTATAAGGAATAACGAAGGTGTCCCACTCATTGATGGTGGGCAATTGAATGAGCGGCGAGGCCTGCTGCAGCCATGCGTCAAGCTCGTCACCAATTACGATAATGGTGTCCACTGTCGCAAACTTAGAGTCTTTTAGTACTTCTGCATTCTCTGGATCGACAAATACCACGCGAGCATTTGCGTCATCACAGATCGCTACAATTTCTTTAGCAGTCAGCCTGGGATTAACCGTTGCGAGTGCAACACCAGCTTGCGAAGCGCCGACAAGAATTTCCATAAACTCAATGCAGTTTTTAGAAACAATGGCACCGTGTTCGCCCGGCTGTAACGAGAGACCTGATGCAAGACCGGAGGTAATACGATCCATACGATCGATAAAGGCCCGATACGTACGAAGCGTGTCGCCGCATTTGTATACGACTTTGTCTGGGTTACGCTGAGCCGCCGCGCGAATACCGCCAGCGAGCGACATGTGCCGAAAGCCGACGGGCAAGGACATAGAATCCAACTGCATTCAGAAATTCCTGATGGGTACGGGCGTCTAGCCCGGCAACTTGAACACGCGTAATGCGTTGTCACGCATTAGCATCTGTTTCGCTTCATCGTTCATGCCGAGATCATCAACCTCTCTAACCGCACGTTCCGGATCAATTACCGGCCAGTCGGTGCCGAACATCACTTTGTGACGCCCATAGGTGTTGGCGTAATGAACGAAGGAATCCGGCCAGTATTTGGGTGCATAGGCATCACCGGCGGTGTAAACATTTTCGTGTTTCCAGCACATCGAAATCATTTCATCGGTCCAGGGAACACCAATATGAATGCCGATCAACTTAAGCTCGGGGAAATCTATAGCGACTTGATCAAGCGTGATGGGACGTCCAACGCTAGGTAAACGCCTGGTTTTTGAATAGACCAAATTGTGGCCGACCTGCATCATGATAGGTACATCAAGTTCGCAGCACTTCGAGTAGTAGGGATAATATTTTGCATTATCCGGAGCCAGTCCGAACCAATGCGGATACAGATGCGCACCGACGAAACCGAACTCTTTAACGCCCTGCTCCAGATCGTAGATACCCTGCATCCCACGAAACGGATCAACTCCGGCCAACCCGGAAAAGCGATCAGGATACTGCTGACAGATATCGTGCACGCGTTTGTATGGGATCTCGAATGACTCTCGTACATTGAGGTCGCCGCAACGAACCGCTATCAACAACGACCGCTCGATTCCGGCCTTATCCATGCGCTTGAGGTAATCCTCAACCGGAACACCGCCACGCATCTCTTCCGGCATCCGGACTTGAGCTTTAAACTCATCATCCAAACCGGTTTGACCGTTGCCGACCTCTTCAGGTGTGAAGAGATTACAAACAATATCGATAGAACCCGACATATATCACCAATAACTAAATGAGCGCGGCACTAACCAGCCAAGCCGGTAGTGCCGCAAAATTAATCGATCAGAATTGTCTTCTTAAAAGCTCAGAAAACTTACTGACCGTCCAGATCCCAATCACCCGAAGAGCGCGAACGAACCGGAATGCCAGCCA
>CBDTTT010000386.1:0-1932 GCA_965363345.1 uncultured Chromatiales bacterium | reverse complement strand
CCTGACCTTGGCCTTGTTCATTACCTTTTTGTTTTTGATTCTTGTTCTGATTTTGAACTTGATTTTTGTTTTGCTGGGCACCCTGACCCTGACCCTGGCCTTGGCCTTGTTCATTACCTTTTTGTTTTTGCTCTTGATTCTTGTTTTGCTGGGCACCCTGGCCTTGAACCTGAGCAAGCACAGCACCCGTATGTAGTCCGATAGCTACCAAGCCCAAACCAATAACCAGTGGGTTTCTACATATCCGATTTATTTTGATAGCCATTTATTTAACTCCTTAGGAGAATTAGCGCAGCTAATGCGCCGATCAAAAAAGACACACATGTCAGAATAAAATAATTTCTTACATGGAATGAAAGGCAACATACGTGCATCAACCTGAGCGGTAGAGCAATCATCTGCAATCAATCTAAATACATTATCGAATGAATAAGCCAATCACTAAATTGGTAAATACCGAAATAGATGCTTGATTTACTTAGGGATGACTTATGTCAAATGTGAAGGTGCGAGTGCATCGTTCACATGGTTATCTTGCCGCAGACTGCTGGCCCAATACCCGCTTCAATCAGGGAGTGAGGCCTTTTAAAAAGGAGATATCCGGTCAGCGTCGTTCTTTATAACTGCTTTCTTTTCTGGTGTCAGTTACTAACGCACTGATGTGATTTCCAGTGCAACAACATCGGTATCGGCATTCCAGTTTGCAGTGCCTTCGAGATCGCCAGATGCAGCAATTGGATCGCCACTCATTGAAATACGTGCGGTAACCACCAGGTCCGTTTTGCCAACCAGCGTTGACCCCGGAACCATAACGTTGGCATCTGAGAGTTGCACAGACGTGGGAAATAGCGCTGCCAAACGTTTAACGGCTAACGGTGCGCCACGTGTATTTGGTTCGCGTACAAAAATGTACAATGCTTTTCCGTTGGCTGCAGCGGCCGCCAATTCCGGTTTTAGATCGATAGTGAGTTTAATAATTGGTGCGTCTGAACTGACTGGAGCATCTGAACTGACTGGAGCATCTGCAACTGTTGGCAATACTGCTAACTGCTGTTGAATAACATTGCGTAAATCATCTGGCATTTCAAACTGCAGCAACTTCGTCCAGCGTTCTGCAGCTTGTTGATCCTGATCGCGTGCCAATGACACTAAACCACCAAACCACAGGGCTCTGGGGTTCTCTGGTTCCTGCGCTAGAGCCCATTCAACAAGGTCGCCCGCATCGCCACGCAAGGCATCACGATTGCTGTACGTCAGAGCTTCGCCCAGGCCTAGTGCGGCATCGATCGACGTATTATTAGACTTATTCCAAGCTTGAGTATAGGCGGCTGTAGCATCTTCAAACCGCTGCATTGTGACGTAACTGCGTGCCAACATGAGCCAGTCGTCGACACTACCGGAGCCGTCTTTCAGTCGCTCTTCAAGTTGAGCAACCATTGAATCAACTGACGACACTTTGCCATCACTATTTGCGATAACTGCTGGCGCTTCCGGCGCTTCCGGCGCATCCCAATCCTGAGTTGTCAGAAGCAGGTAAAGCCCCACGACGGCTACAGGCAAGGCAATAAATAAACCCGCCAAGCTCATTGCAACTCCGGATTGCTCGCGGCCTTTTACCAAAGGGACCAACGTAAGCACGAGTGCCACAATGATTAGTGCGCCGCTAATTATCCAAAAATTTACCATGCAGAAACTGCCTTTAAAAATGTATTCGTCGTATTACTCATTAAGAAGCTTCATCATTCATGAGCGGCGCATCTTCTTCACTTGGTAGAACAGAGCGTCGTCGAATCACTACATAAAATGCGATACCGCCGATAACCAACATTATGAGTGGTGCTAACCACAATAATGCGGTTGTCGATTTAAACTGGGGGCGATACAAGACAAAATCGCCGTAGCGAGCTACCAGGAAGTCTTTGATCTCGGCGT
>CBDTTT010000385.1:0-1934 GCA_965363345.1 uncultured Chromatiales bacterium | reverse complement strand
AGGCGCGCATTTTTCGGAGCACGATCACCCGTTGGGTGAGGAGATTCTGGTTCTGGAGGGCGTATTTTCTGATCATACCGGCGACTACCCGGCAGGAACGTATTTCCGCAATCCTGAGGGGTTTCGTCATGCACCCTTCAGTAAAGAAGGCTGTACCTTATTTGTGAAGCTGCATCAGTTTCAGCCCTCTGATACGGCGCATGTCGTTATCGATACGAATTCAGCCGATTGGTTGCCGGGTCATGGCGGGCTTAAAGTGATGCCCTTGCATCAGTATCAGGGTGAAACTCAGGGGGAGCATGTGGCTCTGGTTCGCTGGCCTGCCGGCGAAAAATTCCAGCCGCACCGGCATGTTGGTGGAGAAGAGATTTTTGTGCTGAGTGGCGAGTTTATTGATGAGCATGGGCGTTATCCTGCGGGCAGCTGGATTCGCAGCCCGCACATGAGTATTCACAACCCGTGGGTAGAGCAGGAAACCCTCATCTGGGTAAAGACTGGTCACCTATAGCCTAGCGACGCGACCTGCTTCTCAGGCTGGAGTCCCTGCATGGCTCAGGTTATTGCTGCGGTAAAGCCACCACGAAATTAGCCCGAGGATTCTATCCGCAGCACCGATTAAGGCAAAGGGTGCCGAAGGTTCAATAGCATCGTAGGGTTAGGTGAAAACATTGGTTTTGCTGACGCCCGCTGCCATCAGCAACGGACCGAAACGAAGCTCTTTGTTGTCAGGGTTCATTGGCTATTGTGCGATTTCGTTGTCGGCAATGGTGACCCTACGATTGACCCACTCGTTGGCCGTTGTTTCTTGTATCAGAAACTCAGCGATGTCAGTTCGCGAAACCCGTGGCAGATCGAGATAGTCTTCGGTGTCCAGAATGGAGTAATCATTTTTGGCCGGGCCGTCATAGAGTAGCGGGGCGCGTAACAAGGTGTAGTCCACGTCGCTGGCTGCAATATTCTGCTCCATCTGAAACATGTCTAGGTAATACTTCCGCCTTAGCCAGAGGTATATGTTTCTTTGTAAGCCTTTGCGTTTGATGCCCCGTGCAGCACCTATCGAAGAAATGACCAGCAGACGTTGGATATTGTGCGCCTTCATTCCTGCGATCACGGCATGATGAGCTGCGGTGCTCAGGTCGAACCGTTTGTCCCGCAGGTTGGTTTTGCCAACCGTTGTGATTACTGCATCGGCCCCTTCGAGTGCCGCAACAATGGATGCTTCGTTGTAACCGTCACCGGCACGCTTGGTAATCGCCGGATCTTCGTAGTCCATTTTCTCCGGGCTGCGGGCGATGGCGATGACTTCGTGTCCTGCTGCAAGTGCAGCTTTAACAAGTTGAGTTCCGGTTTTTCCGGATGCAGCTACGATGGCGATACGCATGGCAAACTCCTGTTATTTGTTGACTGATTTGGTGGTGTTATTCCGTTGGTTCTTTTACCGGAAAACTAAAGCAGCGATTGAGTTTGTCATCTTTGCATTCGTAATTGATACTTTTACTATGCATATCTTGCTGAAAAAGGGGCTCTTTGCGTTAAAAAAGTGAACGTAGTGGTCACTTTCTGCACTAGAAAAGCTTTCCATGGGGGATTGCATGCCGGTAGAACACACCAATCGGTTCATTGGTGTCGTCATCAGCACTTTGATGATAGGTGTTCTTTCTATCGAGCCTGCAGGATTTTCCGATGATTGTTAAGGCGATTGATGCTGAAGCTTTGCAAGCGTCTTGGCGTTATAAAACTTGGAAGGCGTGACGCGTTACACGTCCGGCGTCTCGTTATTCGCGGCTTGTCTCTTTCGCGCGGTCATCCCAATAGCACCATCTTAGTCGACGGTATTAATTTGACCACAGAGTCGGTTAGTACAGCCGGCGGTTCTATTTTTTTTAATTCGCGCTTCAATGATGTGCAGCATGTCGAAGTTGTAAAGGGGCCGC
>CBDTTT010000384.1:0-1939 GCA_965363345.1 uncultured Chromatiales bacterium | reverse complement strand
TGATAAATCTGCGTTAGATGTGTGGTACGACGGCAGGCGTTAGCAACTATGACCACCTCAGGCAATACATGTGCTCGGGCAGTAGGATTTTGTTGTGCATCATTGTCCCTTGGTAATGCATCCGAATAGTGTTGCCGAACGTATACTTCTTTATAAATGCCCTAAGGACAGCTCATGACTAGCTCGAAACCCAACACGCTTTCTCCAGGTTCTGAATCTGCCGAAAGTCCTTCAGCCCCAGCAACCGACCGGCCCGTGCCGCTTGACGATACCAATGCGGTTCGAGATGCGATTATCGATCGCTATGGCATGACAGAGCTCCTGGATGCCGAGAAGGGACCCTACGTTAGGCTCAAATTAAGGTTTCCGCCGCATGACGAAGCGGGTTACATGCGTATCTGGGAGACGCCGGCGGGCTGTGTTATTGATCGGCTGTATCACATTTATGTAGAAGGCGGAGGCAATGACGTCAACCTGATGTATGCGATGACTCGGGCCGATTCGCCGGTGCCGCATTTGTTTCTGCACTACAACGTTAACCCACCTGCAGTTTGGAGTTACCACATCGACATGCCGGGCAAAGTCGACGGCGTGATGTATCCGGATTACTGGGAGCAGGCTTTTAGTCCGCTGAGCGCCATTACTCAGAAGAAAAAGTTTAAGAATATTCCCACGCGGCGTATTCAGTCGGATCGTCGCCAGTACCTCTCGACATGGGGCTTCTATGGCAAAGAAATTGATCAGGCTGAATACTGTCTTATTCGTGATGAGGTTGTGCCCGCGTATCTGCAGCAGTTCTTCGACCTGGTCGATAACTTTAGCTACACCACGGTCGACCGCGATTACCTTATAGAGCGGGGCCGCAAGCAGATGGATATTCTGCTGAAGCGTGAAATGGATTTAAGTGGCTGGGGCCGTTTGGAATCGCTATTCGGCCGCGAGGCGGGTGATCAATTACGTTTTGAGTGTCGTCGCGAACATCATGACGTAGACGCCTGACTATTACGTCGCTCAACACTCTCGTGTAACTCATTAATCTCTAGTGGTTGCTGCGTTAGCCTAGCAGGAACAGGTGAAACTCGTCGCTGCTAGAGTTTGCGTTGTCAGACCTGTTGTCGGGTAGAATCGCTTAAGAATTCGTTGTGTTGCAGGTGCATCTTGAAATTACTTATCCGCTTTATCGCTATTTGCTCTGCCTTTGCGGGGTCGATGGTCGCTGCTGATGAAGTCCCCAATGCCCCTGCATTGCTGGTGACGGACCGCCCAACTGATAGTGTGTCGCCCATCGTTGTGCCTAAGGGCTCCTTTCAATTTGAGGGTGGCTATAAATACAGTCGTCTCGATAGTGACAGCGCGAGCAAAGACCTGCATGCATTTCCCGATATGTTATTACGCTATGGCCTGGGCGAGCGTTATGAGATTCGTTTGTTTGCTTCGGGGTGGAATGTTCGTGAGATCGATGGCGAAACCGAAACCAGTTTTTCTGACATTACGGTTGGCACCAAAATTGAGTTGATTCCCGCACGTGGCAATTGGGCTATCTCGAGTGTGTTGGTGGATGTCAGTCTGCCGACCGGTTCAACCGAAGAAACAAGTGACTATGTTATTCCAAAAGTTTTGTATGTCGGCGGCTATCAGCTATCGGAGCGATTTGGTCTAACCTATAACATTGGTCCGAGCCTGGTTACATTTAAAGAAGCCGGTGCGCGCGAAACCCGCTGGGATCTGAGCTACGCTCTGGCAGTGAGTGCAGCAGTCCGGTCGAACGTTAGTCTGTTCGCCGAGGTTTATGGCGCCGTGCTTGAGGGAAGTATTCCCAATAGAGCAGACGCCCAGGTCGGAACAACTATTGGCATCGGGCCGAAATTTCAGTTGGATTTTCGCGTCGGGGCAGGACTTGTTAGTACTTCGCCCGATTGGTTTGCGGGTGCCGGCTTGG
>CBDTTT010000383.1:0-1940 GCA_965363345.1 uncultured Chromatiales bacterium | reverse complement strand
CCTTAATGAACGTTAGTCTTGAAGGTGCAGTGGGTTAATCGCCGCTGCAACTTAAAACACATAGGACAACACCATGCTTTTAGATATCAAAAACTTACATGCCTCCATTGGCGGCAAAGAAATCCTTACAGGGCTCAACCTGAGCATTAAGCCTGGCGAAATACACGCCATCATGGGACCAAATGGTTCTGGTAAAAGTACCCTGGCTCAGATACTCGCCGGTCGCGATGGTTATGAAATAACAGAAGGCTCTGTGACCTATAACGGTGCCGACCTACTCGACCTTGCGGCAGAAGAACGTGCCCAGGCAGGCATTTTTCTGGGCTTCCAGTACCCCGTCGAAATCCCGGGTGTAAACAACGTCTACCTACTTAAGGCGGCACTGAATGCTCGCCTGAAAGCAGCCGGAAAGCCCGAAATCGATGCCGTTTCATTCATGCGCCTTGTTAAAGAAAAGGCTGCGCTTATGGAGATGGATCAGAGCTTCATGACCCGCAGCGTGAATGAAGGCTTCTCGGGCGGCGAAAAGAAACGTAATGAGATTTTCCAGATGACTATTCTGGAACCGACACTCGCAATTCTTGATGAAACCGACTCAGGTCTAGACATTGATGCACTCAAGGTTGTTGCCAATGGCGTGAATATGCAGCGCCGCGAAGATCGCAGTGTCTTGCTGATTACACATTACCAACGACTGCTCGACTACATCGAACCGGATTACGTGCACGTACTGGCAAACGGCAGGATCATCCATAGCGGTGATAAGAGTCTTGCTCTGCAACTTGAGGCTGAAGGCTACGATGCCTTGGTAGCACAAGCCGCGGGCTAGACCCTCTCGACTAGGTCCTTTCGTACTTGCCACATAACAGCTTTAAGAAATCAATCATGAGTATAGAAACAAACAATTACCGCGAAGCACTGGCGGCAAGAGTCGCCGGAGACAGTGATGCCGGCCTGCCCAACGCATTTGCAAAACAACGCAGCGCGGCTCTGGAGCAGTTCCTGACCAATGGCTTTCCGCACAACAAACTGGAAAATTGGCGCTACACCAACCTCGCCCCTATGGCTGAGCGTGCCGCTGATAACCTCAGCAATATAGCCACGACTCCTGATGCTGTAATCCCACAGTCAGACGAAGGCAGCATTAAGCTGGTATTTATTAATGGCGTGTTCTCTGCAAGCGATAGCCTCTCGGGCGATCTTCCGGAAGCTTGTATTGCAGGCAATATTAAAGCTGCGTCAGACAAATTCGACAGCGATTTGCTGAGCGTCTCAGACAACAACAGCAGCCTCGCACAACTTAACCTGGCTCTGCTCAGTGACGGCGCTCTGATAAAGGTTCCTGCGAATACTGAACTGACCCGGCCGGTGCATATTGTATTTACCGGCACAGAAGGCAGCAATATATTCCCGCGGGTACTTATTCAACTTGGCACCAATGCCTCAGCTACTGTCATCGAACATCATGTAAGTAATGGTGCCAGTGTCAGCAGCGTGGTCACAGACATTCACTGTGGTGACGGCGCCCGGCTCACATATCAAAAGCTTCAGGAAGAACATGCCGAAACCTTTCATGTTGCTGTTCAGAACGTGTTTCTGGCAAAAGACAGCAACATAGATGCCGTAAACATCGATCTGGGTGCTTTAATTGCCCGTAACGACCTGCGCATCCTATTTCAGGGGCCGGGCTCACATGCCAACATAAATGGTCTATTTCTGGTCGATGGCGACAGAACGACCGATAACCACTTGCATCTGGAACATCAGTCACCTCATACCAGCAATCGTGCACATTACGCCGGTGTCATGGCGGATAAAGGCCGTGGTGTCTTTAATGGCATGATCAACGTGCATCAGGCAGCGCAAAAAACTGATGCCGCGCTCTATAACAAAAACCTGCTACTAAGCAAAGGTGCTGAGATAAACACCAAACCCGAGCT
>CBDTTT010000382.1:0-1948 GCA_965363345.1 uncultured Chromatiales bacterium | reverse complement strand
GGTGGCTGCAAAGCCGGCTTCAACAAAATCCATATGAGACTGCCACGCCGGACCGCCTGCGAAGGTTGCGCCGAGATCAGCCTTGGCCTCGTTCCAGCGCTGCAGCGTGGCTGCATCGTAAGCCGGCTGCTGAGCACAAGCGCTCAGCAACAAGAACAGAACAGCAACAATGAGTCGGCTAGTCATGAGGCCATCTTAACCCTTAATAAGGCATCACGATCCCAAACGTGAATCCATCGAAAATGTCTTCTCTTTAGAAATTTTCAGCTTGCTCCAATCCGGATGCCCGGTATTTAGCAAATAGTTACTTTCACTCGGTGTCACGACACTGGGCACCTGCAACACAAGAGAACTCATGGCATTGCACCAGCTGTCACCCAGGGCTTGAATCGCCGGAGGCACCGGATCATGAGCCCACTTCGGATAAGGCGATACATTAAGTACTTGAATGAATTTTTCGGGAATATCAACTTCAAACAGACTGTAAGTTTGCAGCAATGGCACACTCTTCACATGAACCAGAATTTCTAAACTTGCGAGAGACACGCTCTGCGACAGGTACACCAAAGAGCTGCCCACTGAGTTCCAGCGACCTCCATAGAGACGTGAACCATCACCCGAGAATGCAGTCGCGGCGTGCTTTGGCTTAACTATCCGGTACGCCCTAACCATTAAGCAAATACGCCGTACTCTAAACGACCGATTAGTTTTTCTACTTCACTGGTACCAACACTGGTCTTGGAAAACTCGATCGGCGTAACATCACCAAGTGCTTTAGCCGGTGATCGCATCCACTGGGCAGCTGCCGCATGATCACCCTCAAACAACCCGACGGCTGCAGAAAATACTTTTGCGGTACGCACCAAACGATCAGACTCTTCTGCATTAAACCGGCCTTCCTTCTTGCGGCGTGCCAAGGTCGATGATGGAAGACTCGCCATACTTTGAATCTCTTTCTGGGAGAAACGCGTCGACCGAAGCAAAGTCTCGTACTGCTTCATCGATACACCTTGTTTTATTCGGCTAATAACAAAATCGGGCTCGCCTCGAGAAAACCCGAGTAACTCGGCATACAACGGCCTTTTAGCGCGGGAAGACTCAGACATCACACAAACCTCGTTAAACACTCCATATGGCATATATATTAGTCCTATTTGGTACTTTGTCAACGACAGGTAGCGTAAAAACCTACTTCACACTGACTTGCATGAACATACCAGAAACCATATAAATCGACGCTAGACTTGCCCTGCGGGGCATCCAGCTGCCAATGCAAGGCAAGAGCGAAAGCCCAAAGCACCCAAGGGCACGGCTGCTGCTAAACCAGTGAGCGAAACTGCTCGAAAAGGTCTGAATCACCGCCCTCAGCAATGAACCATTTTTTTACCATGACCCAATCTATTTCATTTGAGCGGGCAACCATCAAGGCCTGATCCCGTGACTGCGGATCACCATCATGTATAAACCAAGCCAACCTATCCATAACGGACTGCGTAGGTGTCAGAATTCTCAGCTTGCCGAGTGGAAACTCAAGCTCTGCACACTGCTCATCTGGCACATGTTGACCACCCAACGTTAGCGGTGCCGACACAAACTCCACGAACCACTCTATAGCCGAGTGGTCGAATGCCGACCCATGACCTTCCACCATCTGAGCAAAACCTAACTGTTCCATAACGGGCTTGGTGTCTTTCAGCATGGCGGCAGTAACAAAATCTAAATCTTTGGATTCGTATTCATTGTGAGAATAAATTGATACAGCTGCACCACCCGACAGTGTTGCAGTAATGCCTGCGGCAAACAGTGCCTCGGAAACGGCAACGGCTACTTCTTCGAGTGTTGAGCCTGCCGTAATAGGCATTACGCAGCCGTTGCATCAACGAGACGTTTTCCTTTTCTTCGAGGACGCTGACGTTCTCTAAAGTATTTTTGCAACGTGCTTTTAGGA
>CBDTTT010000381.1:0-1952 GCA_965363345.1 uncultured Chromatiales bacterium | reverse complement strand
TGGTTGCCTGTGGTGGTTTCTCCTATGGTGATGTGCTGGGTGCCGGTGGTGGTTGGGCAAAATCTATTTTGTTTAACTCGCAGGCGCGCGACCAGTTTGAGGGCTTCTTTAATCGGGCCGATAGTTTCACGTTGGGCGTCTGTAACGGTTGTCAGATGCTGGCGAATCTTGCCGAGATTATTCCGGGTACTGAGCATTGGCCACGCTTTGTGACCAACTTGTCTGAGCAGTTTGAGGCTCGCTTGAGTTTGGTAGAGGTGCAGGACAGCCCTTCAATATTCCTCGATGGCATGGCGGGCAGTCGCTTGATGATCGCGACATCACATGGCGAAGGTCGTGCTGAGTTTGCCAGAGAGACTGATATTGGTGATCTGGGCGGTAAAGTGGCTATTCGCTACGTCGATAACTACGGTCAGCAGGCATCTGCGTACCCCGCCAACCCGAATGGTTCGCCGGATGGCATTGCCGGTATTTGCTCTACCGACGGTTCGGTGACGGCATTTATGCCGCACCCGGAACGCGTGTTCCGTACGGTGCAGCATTCATGGCATCCGGAGCATTGGGGTGAAGACGGTCCTTGGTTGCGGATGTTCCGCAATGCACGGATGTTCGTAGGTTAAGGCACAGTCTTTGCGCCGTATTTGCAGCGTTTATGCTTAGTACCGAAGCATAAAAAAGCCCGGCACTGCCGGGCTTTTTTATAAGTGCTTTTTGCTACTTAGCCGATAGGCGGCGTGATATTTTTGTCGCCTTGTTTGATGATGTTCGTGGCGAGGGAAACCATCGAAGCGATATCGGTTAGGTTGGCTGGTACCACGAGTGTGTTGCTTTCTTTAGCCAGTTTGCCAAACTCTTCGATGTAGTTTTCAGCAACACGCAGTTGCATCGCACTTTCGCCACCCGGTGTATTTACCGCAGCGGCGACCTGTCGCAAGCCTTCTGCAGTCGCTGTTGCGACCGCTAGGATGGCCGCAGCCTGACCTTCAGCTTCGTTGATCTGCTGTTCTTTTACCGCTTCGGACTGCTTGATGACGGCTCGCTTGTCACCTTCAGCCTCATTGATTTTTGCATCACGTTCACCTTCGGAGGTGAGCACCACAGCACGCTTTTCACGCTCTGCACGCATTTGTTTTTCCATCGCGCTAAGTACATCGGCGGGAGGGTTAATGTTTTTGATCTCGTAACGTAGAACCTTTACACCCCAAGGGTCTGAGGCCTTGTCGAGTTCCGCAACCACGTTGCCATTTATGGAACCACGTTCTTCAAAGGTGCGATCTAGGTCGATTTTGCCGATCTCGCTACGCAGTGTGGTTTGCGCCAGTTGTGAGATGGCGAATACATAATCGGTAATCCCGTAAGAGGCCCGTTCGGGTTCCATCACCTGCAGGTACAAAACACCGTCGACGCCAACCTGAACATTATCCCTGGTAATACAGATCTGCTCGGCGATATCAATGGCCAGTTCTTTCAGGCTGTGTTTGTAGGCGGAGCGTTCGATGAACGGAATCAGTATGTGAAACCCTGCACGAAGTGTCCGGCTATATTTGCCTAGGCTTTCGATAACAAAAGCACTCTGCTGCGGCACGATGACGGCGGTTTTTGCCAGAATAATAACAATGACAAAAACAACTGCCAGTGCAACGATAAATGTGTTGTCCAACATTTTATGTATCCCTCTATTGAGCGTAGGTGTTACTTGATGATTAGATTGAGGCCACTGACTTCGGAGATTTTTACTTCTGTATCGGCAGCTATGTCATTGAGGCCGCGGTTAATGACTGTCCATGATGTGCCGCGATACTCCTGACGACAGCTTGCACCTGCTGCCAACGGCGCACCGATTCGGATAAACTCGCCGGCAGGGCCGTCTTTGTAGTCGGGGATATCTCCCCGCAGCTTTTTGTAGAGACGACCGCGGAAGGCAACCATTGCTATAAGTGATAGAGAGCCGA
>CBDTTT010000380.1:0-1953 GCA_965363345.1 uncultured Chromatiales bacterium | reverse complement strand
TGCAAAGCCAACGGTAGTCGAATCAGGTAACCTATAACTATGTATACACAGTTAGAACAGCGCGGCATGGATGCGCCCCCCGTCAATATCTCAACCTTGCGTAAAATGAAGGCTGAGAAGACACCTATCGCTTGTTTGACCGCGTATGACGCCAGTTTTGGTCAGTTGGTTGATAAGGCAGGTACTGACCTCGTTCTGGTGGGTGACTCATTGGGCATGGTGGTACAGGGGCATGACACGACAGTCCCGGTTACTGTCGATGACATTATTTATCACTCGATTATGGTGCGCCGTGGAATAAGGCGCGCTTTTCTGGTCGCCGATATGCCGTTTATGAGTTACACCACGCCCGAGCAGGCTCTGGACAATGCCGTACGTCTGATGCAGGAAGGTGGAGCGATGATGGTGAAGCTTGAGGGTGGCTCAAGTCAGATCGATATCGTGAAGCATCTGACCCGTCACGATATTCCAGTGTGTGCGCATATTGGTTTGAAGCCGCAGTCGGTCCATAAGATTGGTGGTTTCAAAGTGCAGGGTCGCGATTCAGTGAAAGCGCAGCAGATGATTGATGACGCGTTAGGGTTGCAGGATGCCGGCGCTGATATTGTGCTGCTTGAGTGCGTCCCCAATGAGGTGGGTAAATCAGTTGCGGCGCAGGTAGAGGTGCCGGTGATTGGTATTGGTGCGGGACCTGATGTTGATGGCCAGATTCTGGTGCTATACGATGCGCTCGGAATTACTCAGGGTCGCTTGCCGCGGTTTGTACGCAACTTCATGGAAGACAGTAATAACGGGTCTTTGCAGGAAGGGTGTAATCGTTTTGTTGATGCAGTTAAAGATCGAAGCTATCCTGCGCCTGAACACTGTTTTTCGTAATCGACACACTAATTTCTTCGTAACCTCCTTATGCTGACAATCTCAGATAAACAGGCACTGCGCGAGCAGCTTGTCGAATGGCATCAGCTTGGCGACTCTGTCGCTTTGGTGCCGACCATGGGTAATCTCCACAAAGGGCACATGAGTCTTGTGCAGCTCGCTGCCGAGAAAGCCGAGCACGTCGTGGTTTCTGTGTTTGTTAATCCTACTCAGTTTGCTGAGGGTGAGGATTTTGACGGCTATCCGCGTACCCCGGAGAAAGATGCCAGGCAGCTAACTCGAGCAGGAGTTGATGTGCTGTTCACGCCGTCTGTCGAAGATATTTATCCGCTTGGTTTTGATGACGCAACTCGTGTGTCTGTGCCAGGGCTTGCCGATATTTTGTGCGGTGAATATCGCAACGGTCATTTCGATGGTGTTGCATCAGTCGTTTTGCGATTGCTGAATATTGTTTCTCCGGATGTCGCTGTCTTCGGTCAGAAAGACTACCAGCAGCTCATTATTTTGCGGCGCATGGCTGAAGAATTGCACCTGAATACCAAGATACTGGCAGGCCCCACATTCCGTGATGACACCGGGCTTGCGATGAGTTCCAGAAACCAATACCTCACCGATTCCGAGATGCTGACAGCGCCTTTGCTGTATGCAACTTTGGAAGGCGTCCGTGAAAAGTTACTTGCAGGTGGCGTCGATATTCGCGCCTTAGAAACCGAAGCTAAGAAGCAGCTTACGGCTGCTGGTTTTCAGCCTGATTATTTTTCAGTGAGGCGTGCTGTTGATTTGTCTGAAGCAGAGAAGTCTCCCGGCAACCTGGTGATTATGGCGGCAGCTATTCTCGGTAAGGCTCGCTTGATCGACAACGTCCTGTTAAAAAACTAGCTACTGCGGCTTGGTTCGCCGTGCTGTTGCAGCGCCCACGCAACGTGCTCACGCACTAACTCAGACTCATCTGTCTCACGGCTCCTTAGTGCAGCAATCGCGCGGGCGACGTGGGCACTGTCTGCTGCTGATACATTGCCGAGAGCGATGGCGATATTGCGTAACCAAGCCTCATAGCCGATTCGGCGAATAGCGCTG
>CBDTTT010000379.1:0-1958 GCA_965363345.1 uncultured Chromatiales bacterium | reverse complement strand
AACGAGATCTCCTGCACGTATACGGTCAACCGCATCCTTGCTCACGCCAGCTGCCAAACGCACTTTGCCATCGGATGTCGCGGCTGCCACAACAACGGCTGCTGTGCCCAGTTTGTCTTTCAAACGGTCGACCGACTGGCGCAGTGTGTCTGCATCGAGATCATCAGCGAGCCGTTGCGCCAGCACTTTAATACCTGCTATCTCGACGGCCTCAACGGCGTCATTGCCACCGCCGCTCGCAAGCTGCGCCCGCAGTGTTTTGATTTCTTTTTCGAGTTCGCGATTACGATTAAGCGCCTGACTCACTTTTGCTTCGGCATCGGCACGGGTGCCTTTCAGCAATGCACCAATACGAGACAATGCCTCGTCAGACTCCCTTACGGACTGCAAAGCAGTTGCGCCAGTTACCGCTTCGATGCGACGCACGCCCGAAGCAATACCAGACTCAGATGTAATTTTTAGCAAGCCGATATCGCCGGCACGGTTCGCATGGATACCACCACATAGCTCCATCGAGAAATCACCTACACGCAAGACGCGAACTTCGTCGCCGTACTTCTCGCCGAACAATGCCATTGCACCCGCTTCAACGGCCTGCTCCTGTGACATCAGTTCAGTTTGCACCGGCTGATTCAAACGGATCTGCTCATTGACGAGGTTTTCAATACGCAACAACTCATCACTTGTAACACCTTCATAATGAGAGAAGTCGAAACGCAAACGCTTAGGGTCAACCAAAGAACCTTTCTGAGCAACATGCTTACCCAACACCTCACGCAATGCAGCATGCAACAGATGGGTTGCTGTGTGATTAAGTGCGGTTGCCGAACGCCCTGCTTCATTAATCTGTGCGGAAACTTTATCGCCAACAGTGAGCATGCCGCTTTCAACCGTACCCAGATGCACAAAAGCATTACCGTTTTTAGCAGTATCTTCGACACGAAATACACAGCCATTCGCGTGCAGCACACCGGTATCACCAACCTGACCGCCACTCTCAGCATAGAAAGGTGTTTGATCCAAGACGACCTGACCGGATTGGCCGGCTGACAAGGTCTGTACTTCTGCATCACCAGCGATCAACGTAATCACCGCAGCAGAGCCTTCAACTGAGTCGTAGCCTGTGAAACGGCTGGTGCTAGAGAGCTTCAAGGCACCGTGTCCGGCAGCAAATTTGTTCGCCGAACGGGCTCGTTCGCGCTGAGCCTCCATAGCCGCTTCGAAACCTGCCTGATCAATTGTGAGCTCGCGCGTACGCGCGACATCGGCAGTAAGATCTACCGGAAATCCATAAGTGTCATAGAGCTTGAATACTGTATCGCCATCCAACTCTGTACCCTGCATCGAAGCTAGGGCGTCTTCCAGAATACTCATGCCCTGAGTCAGGGTTTCTGCAAAGCGTTCCTCTTCAGTACGCAGTACACGAATAATGTGGTCTTCATTCTCGGCAAGCTCCGGATAAGCCTCGCCCATTTGGTCGCGAAGCGCGTCAAATAGCTTGTAGAAAAATAGCTCTTTGGTATCCAGCTCATAACCGTGCCGTAATGCCCGACGGATAATACGGCGCAACACGTAACCGCGCCCTTCATTACCCGGCAAGATACCGTCAACAATCAAAAATGATGCCGCACGAATGTGATCGGCGATAACCTTCAGTGAGTTGTTGCTCAGATCTGCAGTGTTGGTAATGTCGGCGGCCGACTTAATTAGCGCCTGAAACAGATCGATATCATAGTTACTGTGCACACCCTGCATAACGGCAGCGATGCGTTCCAAACCCATACCGGTATCAACAGAAGGCTTAGGCAAGGGAGTCAGCGTGCCATCCGGACTGCGATCAAACTGCATGAACACGAGGTTCCAGATCTCGACATAGCGATCACCATCTTCATCCGGAGTGCCCGGAGGCCCGCCGAAGATATCTTCGCCATGATCATAGAAAATCTCAGTACAGGGGC
>CBDTTT010000378.1:0-1968 GCA_965363345.1 uncultured Chromatiales bacterium | reverse complement strand
TAGCTTCGCCAGGTCATCAGTCGTCATAATGATCTGCACACCATAACCATCGTAGCCGCCCTCCTGCGCTTTCTGCACAAAGGGCAAGGTCAGCTGAGCAATAAAGTCGGCATCTGCTGCCTGCTCAGCGGAAATCTCCTGATACGCCACAGACGGGAAATCGTGCTGCTTGAACCAGGCCTTTTGCCGCGCTTTATTTTTTAGCAGACGCAGCACGGCAAGTGCCGGATGAACTTTTAACCTGCCCTGCTGCTCGAGAACCTCAAGCTGCTCGAGCAGAACCTCAGGCACGGCTTCAAATTCGAAGGTCACCACATCTGCCTGTGCGGCAATCTGCTCTGCCAACGTAGGGTCTTCCAGAGGAGCAACAATGACGGCGTCGGCAATCGCAACGGCGGGCGAGACAGAGTCAGTGCTAACGACTACTGTATTCACGCCAATATGACGCGCTGCTTCACAGAGTAAAAAGCCGAGTTGACCCGCACCAATGATGGCGACCGTCTGCAACTGGTCTGAGGGCTTGTTCACTAAGTTCTTATCCTGATTTTGGAGACGTTTTAGAGACTATTTCTTGGCATTCGCCAACCCACTGCGCTCTGCGGCGCTGCGCACTTCCTTTAACAATAACTCAGCAGCCGGTGTCAGCGGACGCTCAGTAGAATACATAAGACTGGCATTACGACGCACGGTGGGTTCAGCAATATCAAGTATCCGTAGCACCGGCGATTTGCGACTAAGCTCAAACGCAACCAGCGCGGGCGAGACCATAATGAGCACATCGCTGGTTAACAGCAACTGCATACCAATGCGATACGCATCACTGCCGATAAAATGGCGCGGGGGTTCTACTCCTGCCGCCACAAAAGTTTCGACAATATGCTCCAGATCCGTGGGTCGCGAATACGGCACCAACCAGGAAAACTCCTGTAAATCTTCAAGCGTAAGGCCTTTGCGATCGGCAAGCGGATGCTCGGGGCGCACCACGACGACATCATTTAGTGAGTAGATGACCTCGCGCGCGTAGCCTTCGGCTAGTTCAAACGCGCTAACGCCTGCTGCAATGAAATCGAATTCACCATCGTATAGCCGATGCTGCAATCTATCGGAATAGCCTTCCACCAGGTTGACGCGAATACCCGGTTGCGCCTGGCGAAACCGGAGCAGGGCTTGCAGAATAATATCGCCGTCGAAGGACTCGCCCAGGCCAATAGTCACGGTGCCGATACTGCCCTCTTTGATACTCAGCATTTCTTGCTTCGCACGGTGAGCACCAGCTAATTGCGAACGGGCATGGCGCACCAACGCATCGCCGTAACGGGTGGTTGCGGTAATCCCACCCGGTTTGCGGTCAAACAACCGAACATCGAGTTCAGCCTCAAGCCGGGCCAGACTCGAGCTTAGCGTTTGCTGGGTAACACCCAAATTCCGGGCGGCAGCAGCCAGGCTGCCGTGATCCACCACAGCAAGAAATCGCTCAAGCTCTCTATAGTCCATCTGCACCCCTAACCGCCTACCATGCGATTCTGAAACCGCGGAACTCTAATGAGTTTCTTCGCCACCACTGACGTTCATGGCTTCACCGGTAATGTATTGAGCATCATCCGAAGCAAGAAATGCTACTGCCGCGGCAGTATCAGTCACCAAACCCGGGCGACCTAACGGAATTTTATCCCGCATGGCTTGCAAAAACTCATCCATCGACATGCCTTGGCGGCTAGCATAGTGCTCATTCTGCTTAGCACCAAGCCCGGTCGTCACATGATTCGGGCATACGGCATTTACAGTAATTTTGTCTGCACCAAATTCGCATGACAACGCCCGGGTCAACCCGATCATGCCGTGTTTTGAAGACACATAGGCCGCGAGATCCGGAAACCCGGACTTAGCTGCCTGACTCGCAATGTTGATGATTCTGCCACCATCGCCCTGCTCGGCCATGCGCTCGGCCGCATACTTCGAACCAAGGAA
>CBDTTT010000377.1:0-1973 GCA_965363345.1 uncultured Chromatiales bacterium | reverse complement strand
GACCGGATGCTTTCCGTATCACTACCCTGGTTGCCACCATTGGTATTCGCGGCACCGAGTTTGATGCGCGGCTGTGTGAAACCAGCGAGTGTCAGCAGGAAGAAGACGACAGTGGTGAAACTGCCCAGCGCGAATCGCGCGTGGTCGGGCGTATTGCATTGTTGCGTGGCAAGGCTAGCGCTGCTGTAGATGGAGAGGAGTCGCGGGTATTGAACACCGGTGCCGCGGTTTATGAGCGTGACCAGATTCAAACCGGGATTAAGTCTTACGTGGTAGTCGCCTTTAACGATTCGACGCGAGCCACTTTAGCACCTCAAAGCGCGATTCGGATTGAAGAACATGAGTTCAAACCCGAGCAACCCGATGAGAGTAATTCGTTTCTGAGTTTTCTGCAGGGCGGTTTGCGATTGGTCACCGGTGCGATCGGTCGGCTTAATCAAAAGGCTTTTCGAGTAGCCACGCTGACCGCGACCATTGGTATTCGTGGTACCGGATTCGACCTGGTTTGCGAAGGTGCCTGCGTCAGCAACACTGCAGCGATGGATCCCGCCGCTGACAGTCTGCTAGGCAAGTTTCTGCAACTGTTAATCAAGCCGGCTTACGCGTTGGGAGATGGCAACGGAATGTATGCCAAGGTCTGGAATGGAACTATAGAGCTGCAGTTAGATAACAAGGTGTTGCTGGTCACTAATGGCCGAACTGCCTACATCAGGAATAACTTCGCCACGCCGCAATTTGTTTCCGATATCCCGGCGTCATTACGCTCCATGGGCGGTGCGCCCCGACCGGACAAGGTGCCGATGCCGGAAGATGCCTTCACTGAAAGTGATGCAAGAAGCATCGAGCCGGGGCTCTACGTGAATGTGCGCAAGGGTGATGTTGCGGTCAGGGGTGCGAATGGAAAAACGCTGAATATCGGTGCTGGCGAAGCGATTCGCGCCAGTGCTAGCCGTGTGGTGCGCCTCGGTTTTGTGCCGGCATTTCAGAAGTATGACAAGATACCGGATCCAGCCAAGGTTACGCTGCGTTCCGAGAATTTGATGAACCTGCTCGGTGCTCGGGGTAGTGATGAAGAGGCAATGTCATGTACCGTGCGATAAACACGGCTGTGAATTCTGGAGATGACTTGATAGTCTGCCGATAAACTTATGTTAGCGAAACGCATACAAAAGGTTGTCCTGATAGCTCTGGCTATCTCGAGTACCTGTGCGCTCGCAAATCCCAATGGGCCTACCGTGGTGAGCGGCAGCGCGAGTTTTTCCCAGCCCAACAGCAACACGCTCAACGTCACCACCAGCACTAATAAAGCCATTATCAACTGGCAGGGCTTTAACATTGGTGCCGGTCAGACAACCAACTTTCATCAGCCTACCCGCAACAGCGCGGTACTCAATCGAGTGATCAGTAATAGCCCGTCGAAGATTTACGGCAATCTGAATTCCAACGGCAAAGTGTTCCTGATCAATCAGCACGGTTTGATGATTGGTAATGGTGCCAAGATCAATACCGGTGGTTTCTTCGGTTCGACGCTTAACATCACTAACGAGGACTTCCTGAAGGGTAATCTCAAGTTTGAAGGTGGTGGTTTTGGCGGCATCATTAACAAGGGTTACATCCACGCCGGCCCGGGTGGTAACGTGGTGCTGATCGCGCCGGATATCACCAACGGCGGTGTCATCGAGGTCGATAGCGGCAAGGTCATTCTTGCCGCGGGCAAGTCAATTCGCATCACCAGCCTGAACGATTCGTTGATCGAGTTCGATGTAAAGTCGAACGACGACAACACCATCATCAATCTTGGCGACATTGTCGCCAAACACGGTGCGGCGCGCCTGTTTGCCGGCAGCCTGACCCACAGCGGATCAATCAACGCGAACAGCCTGGTGCAAAATGCCGATGGCAGCATCAGCCTGGTGGCGCAGGCGAACATAGAGATAGCCGCAGGGGCCATCTTGAATGCTGACGGTACAAGC
>CBDTTT010000376.1:0-1975 GCA_965363345.1 uncultured Chromatiales bacterium | reverse complement strand
CGCTCCAGAGCACGGTTCAACAGTGCTTCAGTTTCAACGTCGATCTGCGACGTCGGCTCATCGAGCACGACAATCGGCGCACCTTTCAGAATTGCTCTGGCAATCGCCAGACGCTGCGCCTGACCACCACTTAATGCAGCACCCTGATCACCCACCATGGTGTCGAGACCATCGGGTGAGGCATCAACAAACTCTTTAAGCTCTGCTGCTTCAATTGCTGCATTTAGCTCGAGTTCAGTCGCATCACCTTTTGCCATCATCAGGTTGTCGCGAATCGTACCGAAGAATAAAAATGGATCCTGTGGCACCAATGCAATCTGCTCACGAATCCAATCCAGTGACAGCTCCTCTTCAGGAATACCCCCAAAGAAGATCGTGCCCGACTGCGGATCAAGTGTGCGCAGTAAAAGGTTTGTAATGCTGGTTTTACCGGACCCACTCTTGCCAATCAGCGCGACAGTCTCATTCGGGCGCAGCGTCATATTAAAGCCATGAATCGCAGGTTCTGTAGCACCCGGATAGGTGAACTCAACATCTTTAAACTCGATATTGACGGGGTTACCACCAGTCTCCGGACGGTTGGCACCTGAGGCGCTACGGACCGGGGCTTTCTCATCCAAAAACTCGACGACGCTGGCAGCCACTTCACGTCCGAGTGCGCCGGCAAAAAAGAACTCACCGATAAGCAACAAGGTACGGCTGAACTCAAGACTCATGAGTACCACGGCAAACACTTCACCCGGAGTCATAAAGCCGTATGAGTAACGATACAAAGACACACCCAACGCAACAGCTGTTGAGAATATGGCAAAGCCAAGCTCAAGGAACACAAACTGCGACTGTGCAACCAACAACAACTTCATTGTGGTTTTACGCTGCGCTTCATTGTTTTCTTCCATTTGTACGCCGCGGCGTACATCCTCATTGAACATCTTCAACGTTGACATACCCTGAATTGAATCGAGGTACTGAGCACTGTTGCGGTTCTTCACTTTTTCGTTGACCTTCGAGATACGACGGAAGCCGCGAGCCGATGAACCCACAAACAATGGCGTTAGCGGCACACCTGCCAGCATCCACAAACCGACAACCCAGTCGATTGAGCAGATGGCGATAACCAGGAAGATGGGGATAGCGATGGCTACCCAGATTTGTACGAAGTAAACGCTGAAGTAGTAATCGAGATACTCAACACCTTCAGTGGCCATGTTCGAGATTTCACCGGTGCGACGCTTACCCAGAATACCCGGGCCAAGATTTACAACCTGCTTATAAACCTGATCACGAACGTTCAGCTTTGCCTCGCTGGAAGCACGAAACTGGCCGGTGCGAAAGACCCATGCCAACAAGGCTTTGGCTAACACCAGCGCCGCAAATGCCGGGAGATAGGTTTTGAGAGCATTGATGCCATTGGAAACATCACCCTCATTCCAGACAGCGTCGACCGCCAAACCCAAAATGTAATAAAGGAGAATAGTCGTCGGCACGGTCAACAGACCTGCGCCCAAACCAACTTTGACCCATTTCATTGTGGCTGGGGTAATCAGCCTGTCATCTACACCTAGCATTACTTCGCTCCATTTGCCCCATATATATAGGGCGGTACAACTTGAATCATCCGAAAAAATCTTTAAAAAAAGTCTTTTCGGGATTGTGTGAGGCAATCCTAAGCCCTAAAGTAAGGTTTAAGGTCAAGCGCCGGATAACATTCATCGCTATATCCGACCGATAAAGCCTGTCGATAAAATCTGGAACACCTTCTCAAACTCTATAGAACATGGGTCTCACGCATGTCCAAAACTACACTGACCATAGGCGAACTAGCCAAACAGGGCAACGTTGCAACCTCCCTGCTCCGTTACTACGAGAAAGAAGGCCTGCTTGAGCCCGCCGGGCGCACCGCAGCCGGCTACCGGCATTATTCCGCGGATTCGGTACGTCACCTCAGATTTATTCGTAAGGCACAGCGTTATGG
>CBDTTT010000375.1:0-1988 GCA_965363345.1 uncultured Chromatiales bacterium | reverse complement strand
GGATGCCGCGTACGCCACCTTGGCGAATACCGCGAACGCCACCCTGACGGATGCCTTGCGTTGCAGAGGTCTTGCCTGAGGTAGCATTGTTTATGAGTATCTGGCCATCTTCTGAAATCCCGAGAAACTGTGTTCCCGTTTCAGTAGCAGTTGTCACCAGTGGAAATGAGAGTGCTAATACGGCACTTATTACTATGCCTCTCAATGTTCTTGTTGATATCTTAGTCATATATAAATCCTGCAGAGCAGTTCGTGATACCTAGTTGGTCTTGCGTTGTTCATCCGTTTCGTCTTCTCTTGTGTAGTGGAAGATCGCTAATCCGGTTCTAATTCCGTTGTCCTGATCTGGCGCGTCTTGCAGTGCGATCCAGTTGTCTATCTCTTCAAGAAGTTGCTGCGCTTTACCGCTGAAAAATCGCTTAAACCGAGGAAGGTTCTCTGGTCTGATCCCTCGTTCTGTATAAACTTCACGTTCAAAAAATTTGCTGGCCGGGTTCTCTTCTCTAATGTTGTTGTCTAGAACTTCGATATAGGTTTGAGTCGAACGAATAAATGCTTCGATGCTTTCTGCTGAATCTGCATCTTGCTTGTAAGCACGAGCTAAAATTCTGTACCAACCAGGCTCTGTCTCAATAAGTGCTTCTATCCTTGTAAGCTCTTCCAGCACGCGTCCAGTTGAATTTGATGGAAAGTGCCGATCTACTAAATCTGAAAAACTTGGTCGCTCTCTACTGTTGTTAAACTTCAGTTCCAAAGGTATGCCGTATGGCCCAGTAAAATCAGAGCCTGTATTCCATTCATGAATCAGGCCGACCATACGGTCGAGATCTGTATCCAGTTCTTCTTGGGGGAGGTTGCTTTTCTCCGTTAGTCGAGAAACTTCATCTCCGTTAAACCCAGTCAGCGCTGAAATTTGATCAGAGCTAAGGTTTGAATTTGAAAAACTGTCATCGTGAACTGAATCGATAAATGCCAGCTTCGCAGCTTCAGAAAACTCCCCGTACGTCACTCCGTTTCTAATCAGAATCCGAACCAATGGTTTCAGAAGCCTTCTGTAGGCGGTCAGCAACCCTTGCTTTGATACAGATGCCATAATTCAACTTAATCTTATTCAAAAGTAAATTTAGGGTTTGATTATTGTCAGGTCAATCATCTGACATAAGCATTTGCCGAGGGCAGGAGCCCAGAATTATGGTGTAGCTAGGAAGGCTTAATAAACAATTAGTTATGAGTTTTTAGTGATAGCCTTTCGAGGCTCATGGTTGCATCTGTTTGCCATAAGCAAGCCGCAAGTTAATGTATTTTGTTAAGTTTTGCGCAAAACTTAAGTTAAATCAGCGGTGGGTTATGTAAAGAAATCTGACGATGCTGCCGGACGGCATAAGGGGAAAGTGTCAGCTTTTTAGGGGGTTACTTAAACTCGGTAGATGAGAGGGCATCGATACGTAGGGCGTGGATGTCGCTCTGCATGAGATCGCCTACGGCATCGTAGATCAGTCTGTGGCGGCGCAGCATTCTTAGCCCGTCAAACGCATCCGAAACTACGGTGACATGAAAATGCCCCATGCCGGTTTTGGCACCCTCATGGCCCGCGTGAAGGTGGCTTTCATCTTCTACCTCAAGATGGCCGGGTGCCAGTGCCTTGCTGATGGCAGTTTCAATAAGAAGGATGCGTTGTTCGCCGATAGTGCTCATATGAACTCAGGATGATTGAACGAGGCTATAAAACTAAGCCAGTAAAAGTAAGCCAGTAAAACTTAAGGCAGTAAAACTAAGGCAGTACGTATTTAAAGGGTTTTACGATTACGGATTCGTAAACGCCGGCGGCAACGTAGGGATCTGCATCTGCCCACTGCTGGGCATCTTCCAGACTTTTAAACTCTGCGACAACCAGACTGCCGGTAAATCCGGCTTCACCCGGATCCTTGTTATCTATGGCGGGGTGGGGGCCGGCTAGTGTTAGTCGCCCTTTGTCACGCAGTGCTTCC
>CBDTTT010000374.1:0-2000 GCA_965363345.1 uncultured Chromatiales bacterium | reverse complement strand
TTCTTGTCCTTGCGTGTCGCCAGAATTATCGCAATAAAACACCCCAATGCGACCACGACCGCAAACGCTGAAACAACGATATCCATCCGACAACTCTCCGTTTAAGTTAACTACGGTAGATTATAGCCACATATCCGCAAAACACACGCACTTAGAACCAGATAGACGGCCTATGGAAGGTTTTTGCTCAAAAAAACAAGCTAAGTGGATGGAGGTTAAGGCAGTAATCGGTGTCTGCTGGTATACTCGCATCCTCAAAATTCACGGCGTCAGCGGTCAAATCCGGTCTAACGCCTATGTCGGCCGAATATTGCGGCCATGATGTTTAGAAATAAGGAGCCGGCAGGCACTATGTCTACTTACGAAGATCAACTGAACAAAGTTCGCACCCAAACTGGTTTTATCGGGGCACTCGACCAAAGTGGTGGTAGCACACCTAAAGCGCTTGGCATGTATGGCGTTGGCGAAGATGCCTACAGCAACGATGACGAAATGTTTGCTCAGGTTCACGCCATGCGCACACGCATCGTGACCAGCCCTGCATTCAATGGCGAGCGCATCCTGGGTGCAATCCTCTTTGAAAATACTTTGGACCGCGACATCGAAGGTAAGAGTTCGGCACGCTTCCTTTGGGAAGAAAAGAACGTCGTACCTTTCCTGAAAGTCGATAAAGGTCTTGCTGACGAAGTCGATGGTGTGCAAATCATGAAGCCTATGCCGGAACTCGGCGCATTGCTTGATAAAGCAAAGGCCCAAAATGTTTTCGGCACTAAAATGCGCTCAAACATTAACTCAGCGAATGCTGGCGGAATCGAGAAAGTGGTTGCTCAGCAGTTTGAAATTGGTAAGCAGATTTGTGCTGCAGGCCTGACGCCAATCATTGAGCCTGAAGTAAATATCAATGCTAGTGATAAAGCCGAAGCTGAAGTTCTGCTTAGAGCTGCTTTATTAAAGCACCTCGATACTCTAGCTGAAAATGAACTAGTCATGTTCAAGCTCACACTGCCGGAAGAAGCTAACTTCTACGCCGAATGTATAGCGCATCCGAATCTGATTAAACTGGTAGCACTTTCCGGTGGTTATAGCCGCGAAGAAGCTAATCGTCGCTTATCTGAAAACAACGGCATGGTCGCGAGTTTCTCGCGCGCGCTTACCGAAGGTCTTTCAGCACAGCTGTCTGATGATGAATTTAACACCATGTTGAACGATTCAATTGAAGCTATCTATCAGGCTTCTTGCACCTAAGATTTAGCACGTCAAAGTCTTAAGCCTGCACTTGGCAACGAGTGCGGGCTTTTTTGCATTTGGATTCTTTGAATTGCCCGCATAGCCATCACATGAACCAATAACCATATTGTGGGTTAACGCCGGTTGCGGTTGCTAGGATGCATTTCTACCTAGACCGGAACTAAAAACATGGCAGATTCGAACACAGTAGGTTCAGAGGCATCACAAGGGATTCCTTTCGGACCCCGTAAACTGAACCTTCGGATCGGTTCCGATATCAGCAAGGGCAATATGCTTACGCTGCTGTTTGGCTCCTTCTTTGGTATCGCGATGATGGGCTTTGTCAATGCGAGCCAACCCTATCTATTTTCAGAAGTGCTGAATATTCCGCCTGAAGATCAGGCGCCTCTGGCGGGCCATCTAACCTTCCTCTCTGAGATCGTGGTGATTGCCACCATAGGCATCATTGGTGCCATGTCGGACAAAATCGGACGTAAGCCTATTTGGGGAGGTGCGTTTCTTGTATTTTGCATCGGTTACTTTCTATATCCGTTGGCAAGTTCGGTAGAGCAACTCACCTATGTCAGAATGTTCTTCGCGATAGGCTTGGCTATGAACACTGCCATGCTGCCATCGGTCATCAACGACTATGCTGTAGACGAGTCTCGAGGGCGTATGATCGCTTCCTGCTTCATGCTGAACGGCCTCGGCTTTATTCTCCTGCTCACACCACTGCGGCTGCTATTGCCCGTTTTCGAGGGGATAACCGATGG
>CBDTTT010000373.1:0-2030 GCA_965363345.1 uncultured Chromatiales bacterium | reverse complement strand
GCGTGCCGCCAACGGATCGGTGCGCACAACGTGCCGGAGATAGGTCAGCACGCTGGAGGTAAACACTTTCACGTCCTCTTCCCAAATCGGGTCATGCACAAGGATAGCCGACGACTCCGTTATACCCCGAACTTCAGATGGCCGCGGCTCGAGGTCTATTAGCAAACACGGCACGTTGCCAATACATTCCTGCTGACTAGCATCCTGGTGCCGCAATGCCTGGAGCCACTCAAGACGTAAGCCAAATAGGCTGTCATGCTGCGGAGCCAATGGGTGTATTAGTAGACGAACAAATTCGCGGTTGAATTCTGCAATTTGGGGATAGATAGCCAAATCAGGACATTTCCAACGCATATTGTGCACTCCTTAAGTTAAATACCTCGATTACTATATATGGGCTTTTAGGACCATATGTGACAGAATATTGCCATATATGGTCTATAAAGACCATATATGGCATTTATAGTGTTTTTGAGGACATATACAACAACGAGAAATTTAACTATTTAAGGAGAAAAAAATGCGTATTACTGACCACCGCTACGACGGTGAAATTGATCGTTTTGAGCTCGCCGTGCGGATGATCGGGCACGAGGCCCGTACAGGTACCATAAGAACCTGCACCGGATTTACGGAAGACCGGATCAGGAAGATCTACGGCAGCTACTTCAAATCGGAGCGCAACAACTGCGTGAAGCGCAGACGCGGAAAATCGCCGACGCAAATAAGCAGCTTTCTAAATTCGAGCAGAAGACAATTTGAGTCGAACATACTCGCCAGCCTGCTGGTAATTTGCGACGCCGTGCAGTTCGATGCAAATGGCATGCCCGTAAAGCCAGCAGGAATAGATAGGGTAAATCTTGGACAACGAATCTGTGATGCCTTTGAAAGTTACACGCAAGTTCATCCCGAGCCACAATATTCTTTCGAGCGGGCATGGGGGCTATTTAGGGCGCTAACCCATGCGAAGGAGCTTGGGTTATCGAGTTGCCATAGTTGTAACGGCACTTACGTTCATGACCGCTATGCACTTAATTATCATTTCTGCTCCAGCTGCGAATTGCTCGATCAGGCTATCCCCGTGTAAAGTCGTGAAATTATCAGTCTCCGGCATAATCGATGGATTTATCACGTACCTTTTTTTCAGGCAGTACCATCGACCGGATGAGTGCTATGCGCAAGGATGCGCAAGCGCTCGACACGTTCATGCACGACCCGGCATCAGTATTTATCGCGATTCGAGCGGGTGATGTTCTTACCGAAAATTCGCAAGCGGCATTGCTAAGCCACGCTGATGTCGTCGCTATTATCAGGCTTGAGCGAGAAGCTCTCGCAGAAAATTTTATCTACCTTGGCTCCGACCGGGGTCGACATCTATTTACCTTCGATGCAGCTAAAATGCCGGGCTTTACCGAGCCGGCCGGCCATAGCTACATCACCGGAAGAGATCTGCTCACATCACTGGATCACGATGCGGCGGCTCTACTTGCCTATGCGCGTGCAATGGTTCACTGGCACAACAGCCATCAATACTGTGGGCACTGCGGCAACAGCAATAGAAGCTGTGAAGGCGGTTTTGTTATGGCATGTGATGCTTGCGGGCAGCGCAGCTTCCCGCGACTCGACCCCGCAGTAATTACGCTAGTCCACAATCAGAACCTCTGCCTGCTAGGCAGACAGGCCAGCTGGCCCGAACATCGCTACTCAACAATTGCAGGATTCGCAGAGCCCGGCGAGAGTCTGGAAGATGCGCTGCGCCGTGAAGTGCAGGAGGAAACCAACATAATTGTTGGCGAATGTCAGTATCTCGGTTCCCAGCCGTGGCCGTTCCCCGCTGCATTGATGGTCGGCTTTCATGCAGAAGGGCTGTCTACCGACATTGCCCTCAACGATATGGAACTGGTTGATGCCGGTTGGTTTAGCCGTGAGCAGTTGCGCACCGGCGAGGTCATATTGCCTCCCCAGCAATCAATCGCCTTTCAGCTCATTGCGGAATGGCATGATCAGGACAGCGAGCAGCGATTGGCGGA
>CBDTTT010000372.1:0-2039 GCA_965363345.1 uncultured Chromatiales bacterium | reverse complement strand
GCCCCATAGTCATTCTGAACGGTTAATACTGGCAGGATTACAAGCTGGATACAGCTTCAATCCTGATTTTAATGGCGCTGGGCAAGAAGGCGTAGGCATGTATCAGGTCACTATTAAAAGCAACCAACGGTGCAGTGCGGCACGTGCATTTCTGGACCCCATTCGTTCCCGCTCGAACCTTACCATTGTTACTGAAGCTCTAACTCATAAAATTGATTTTGACGGTCAACGCGCGGTGGGCGTGAGTTACTGCCGCAATGGAAAAGAAGTCAGCGTGAGAGCTGCGAAAGAAGTTATTGTCTCTGCGGGCACCTTTAACTCACCCAAGCTATTGATGCTATCGGGTATAGGTCCCAAAGAACAACTCGCCAAGCACAATATCGAAGTTGTTAAAGATCTGCCCGGGGTAGGCGAGAATTTGCAAGAACATGTTGATATGGTTATCGCCGTCAAAAGTAATATTGCAGACACAATTGCTGAGAACCTTAAATTCTACCTTAAAGCCGCATGGGCAGTAGTTGATTACTTAAGAGGCAAGAGCGGGATAATTTCTGATCCGGTCGTACAATGTGGTGGCTTTATTAAATCGAAGGATTCACTTGAAACCCCCGATATTCAATTGCAACACGCCTTCGCGTTAATCAACGACCATGGCCTGGATACAGAAATCGCTAAGGACTATGGTTATTCACTGCATGTCACTCTTATGCGGCCTCGCAGTCGAGGTGTAGTGACATTACGCAGTAATAATCCAAACGACGATCCCTTGATCAATATAAATATGCTGGATCATGAGGATGATTTACAGGATCTGCTGCTTGGTGTAAAAAAAGCTCGGGAAATACTCGCCCAACCGGCCTACCAAAGACACCACAAAGAAGAGCTCTTTCCCGGCGAAAATGTAAAAGATGACGATGCGCTTAAGGATGTAATTCGCGAGAAAGCCTGCCACACATACCACCCGGTCGGAACCTGCAAAATGGGAAACGATGGCACCTCAGTTGTCGACGATAAACTTCGAGTGCATGGCATTCAAAACCTCAGGGTAGTTGACGCCTCTATTATGCCCACCGTTGTCAGTGGAAATACCAACGCACCGAGTATGGCTATTGGCTCAAAAGGCGCCGAATTAATTCTTCAAGGGCAATAACCGTCTCTGGCGGTGTCCCCTCAGTGAAGAATTACGAAGGTTATGCAAGGGCATCGATTGACAATTTTAATTTGCAGATAATCACTGCGACAGCAAGGAGGCTTTTTTCAGTTCGCGCGAGAATCGCCAGTAAAAAAATGCGGATACAGAGCCGAGTGATACGGCGGCAGCCATTCCTACACGTAAAGAGTCGCCCCCAAACGATGGCGCAAGCAGGTCACTTAGCCCTCCGATAAGAAGCGGACCAAAACCTAGACCAATCAAGTTAATCAGTAACAACACTATTGCTGCTGTAGTGGCTCTAAGATGAACAGGTGTCAGAGTTTGCAGTAATGAGAATGTCGGCCCGACATGAAAATTTCCCAATATTGTCATCGGGATAAACAATAGTAGGCATAGCCACAGCGAGTCAGCAAAAAAGGCGCATACAGAAAACGGTACAGTTATAAACTGACATACTGCTATTAAAAGCGGCCCTCGATACAAACCCTTGCTACTGACTTTGTCGGAGATATACCCGCCGGCTACAATACCAATACTGCCGAGAACACCCAGGGTAAAGGCAAGCAACAATCCCACCTGTGTTTGGCTAACCGAATGTACTCTAATGAAGAACGATGGCAGCCACTGCATCAAACCATATGAAAAAATGGAAGTCAGTGTGATTGCGACAATAAGGTTGACGATTGCTGGCGAATTTAGAATGCCTTGAACGGCATCCATCAGGTTGGATTCCCGCTTGATATAAGCTGTTTTTTCGGATTGCCCGCGCTTGGGTTCACGAAAAAATAACCAGATAAAAAGAGTTAAGAGTATACCCGGCGCTCCCGCAACAATGAGCGCCGCTCGCCAACCATGCGATTCGCCGATGATGCCGCCAAGTACGAAC
>CBDTTT010000371.1:0-2052 GCA_965363345.1 uncultured Chromatiales bacterium | reverse complement strand
ATCCTGATGCCGAACAAACTATTGGTCGGCATTCAAACCCGGTGGGTTATTACGACGCTATCCAGGTTTTCCCGATGGTGGACGTGAAATGTATTACGCATCGTAACGATGCTCAGTGGTACGCGACAATGGAAATGGTGCCACCTTTTGATCATAACTACATTGCGTTGTTGCCTGTAGAAGGCGAAGTACTGAGTGATTTGCAGCGTAAGGCACCCGAGGTGCAGGACGTTGTTGTGACTCCGAACATGACCTATATCGTGCAGCTGAACGTTGATGGCGCACGTAAGCCACATGCAGAGTTCGGTAAATATATTTTGCATGCTGTATGGGGTTCGGCTGGTCGTTGGGGTCGTACAGCTAAGATTGTTATCGTTGTTGGTCCGGATGTTGATCCATACGATATGGATTCTATTGAATGGGCGATTGCGACGCGCGTGATGCCTGCAACTGACATGATAGTGAATGAATCGGGCCAGGCATTTGTGCTCGATCCATCTGCACCCAAGGGTCATCACGGGTTCCCGGTTACCGGGTCTCAAATGGGTATTGATGCCACGATCAAAGTGCCCGAGCGCTTTGCGGAGTATCAGGAAGTGAGCTTCCCGCCACCCGAGATGGTGGCTCAAGTTGCCGAAAAGCTGAAGGGCATTATTTAAAACCTTTCTGCGTTAAACCTGAGTAAGAAAAAGGCCGGTGCTTTCACCGGCCTTTTTTGTGTCCACTATTGGTTTGCTCAGTGTTATAAACAGCAAACGACTCACTAGGATGCTTGAGAATTATCATAACCGTCGTAAAATTATGTTTGTTACCAAAGCACTCGATATAGCCCCTGCTATTACCCCGATGTATTGGTTGGTGCAATTCGGGAGCTTGGTATCAAGCTTGATGTCGAAACTCCGGAGCTTACGCTGCAATGCTGACTGCGAGAGAGCAACCGCTGAGTGCAGGGTGCTACACTGCTGCTGAATAACTGCCGGAAGGTTTCGTGACCCATACCATTACCGAAAAAATTGTGCGTAGAGCATCCGGACGTGATGATGCCTTTCCTGGAGAGATAGTAACCTGCGATGTTGATCTGGCGTTGCTGCTCGACTCCGGTGGCCCAAGGCGCATTTGGCCCCGACTTAAAGAACTAAAAACCGGCGTATGGGATCCCGATAAAATCGTGCTATGCACCGATCATTTTGTGCCAGCGGTCGATGCCGCTTCTGCAGCTATCCTCAAGCTCACACGCGAATTTGCCGCTGAGTTTGGCATTAAGAATTTTTTCGACATGCAGGGCATCGGACATTTGATGCTTGCTGAGCACGGTCTGCTGCAACCCGGAATGTTCGTTTGCGGTGGCGATTCACATTCGACTCATGGCGGCGCATTCGGTTGCTATATGTCGGGCTTTGGCGCCATTGAGATGACCGGCGTTACTGTGACGGGAGAAATTTGGATTCCTGTGCCCGAATCTATACGTATCAACTGGAACGGTGAATTTCAGTCCGGCGTTGTAGCTAAAGATATCATGCTTAAGTTGTGCCGTGAGTTGGGTATGAACAATGGTGGTGTAGTGATGGAGTACGGCGGCGATACTGTTAGATCCATGGATATGCAAGAGCGAGCAGTGCTCTGCAATATGGCGGCAGAGCTGGGTGCTGAGACCGGTATCGTTGAGCCGGACCAGACCACCCTGGATGCGTTGCGGGCGGCTGGTAAACCTGCAGCTGACGATGCATTAAATTGGTGTAGCGATGCAGGTGCTACTTACAAGTCTGTGCTCGAATTCGATGCGGCAGAGCTAGAGCCGCAAATCGCTGCGCCCCATGCGCCCTCAAATTCGGGGCCGGCAGCCGATTATCAAGGTACAAAAATTGATCAGGCATATGTTGGTTCATGTGTCGGGGCAAAGCTGAGCGACTTGCATATGGTTGCCCAGGTTCTGCGTGGTCGCAAAGTAAGTGCGGGGACGCGATTGATGGTTGCACCAGCCTCTAACCGGGTCATGATAGATGCCGCTGCCGATGGCACGCTCGCGACCATTACCGCCGCGGGCGGCATTAT
>CBDTTT010000370.1:0-2056 GCA_965363345.1 uncultured Chromatiales bacterium | reverse complement strand
CCCCAGGTGGAATAGCGCGGATAATAATAAGTACCGTACCAGGAGGGATAGTAATAGCCTGTGCCGTAGACAATGGTGCTGTTGTAGACATAGGTGCCGGTGTACCCAGGCAGATAGCCAACGTATACGACATCATCCGTGTAGCCGTATACACGCACAAAAGTGACGTGATAAACCGGTGAGGTAGTAGGGATGGTATAGATCGCTTCGGGTACCGAAGTGGCAACCGCCCATTTGCCGGTAGCGCTATTGGCGACAAACCAAACGCCATCATCTGTGGCGTAATAAGCCGTGCCAGCGCGGATCACCGGTGTTGCAGTATTCACCGCATATTCGATGTCGGTGTCTTCAATTGCCACGAACTCAGGTTGGCCGTCGTATTCGACATCGAGGCTGGCTTCTTTACGCACAATCGTCGAGGTCTGTGGTATCTGTGCATCGAGCAAGGCTTCCTCTGCCAGCTCAGTGCCGGGTACCGCATATAGAACCGTACCCATCTGCTCGTCTTCCGGGATTTTGCTGAAATCTTCCGGAAGTTCATCGCCGGGCACGTATAGCCATGGCCCCTGCAGCGAATTGCTGGCATACCAGCGCCCGGATAGCAGTACGTAATGCAGCTGATTGTTCAGGTGGAGCAGGACATCGCTGTCAGTGTTGCTCATGTACATTAGATCGGTGCCGGATATGGGCGTGTATTCCGGCTCACCGGTGCTCGAGATAAGTTCTGTGGGCTCTGTGGCTATGACAATTTTAGGCGGCGGGCCTGGCTCTGCCTCATCTGCCGCTGCGGCACCCTCTTCTAAATCCTTTTCATCTAGGTCCTCTTCATCGACAGGCTCAGGTTCCGGCGCCAGTGCAGCAATTTCTGTGGGCACCGAATTTGCAACTGTCCATTCACCTTTAATATCTGTCGCGCTGTACCAAGTAGTGACATCGGCATTGAGGTAATAGGTTTGAGTATTTGTATCCAGCAGCACGGTAAATGGCGTATTGATAACCCGCATTACTTCGCTGTTATCGACTTTCTTCAATCGTGGCTCACCATCCAACGCAATCAAAACCGCAGGTTCCGGCAGAAACAGAATGACTGGGGCGTCGGTGCTTAGTTGGCTAGCGGCAATGATCTTTTCTTCACGAGTTTCTAGTGTGGCGATCAGACGATCCATTGAAATCGTCATATCCCATTTTGGGATTACATTTTCCAGCATTGTTTTTAATGCCGCCGATTTTTCTTCATCCTGTTTAGGAAAGCGCGTCCGCGTTACAGAGAGGTCGGCTAGAGTTGCTGTGCGCTCTGTCCGGTCGGTTTCCAGACGTGCTGAAAACCAGGCAACACCAAATACCAAGTTCCCCTCGTTATAGGAATCTATAGAGATAGCAGCGCGTGCATTGAGTATGTTGCCAGCTAAACTCTCTGGCTGTGGTTGGTAAACAAGAATAGTGCCACTTGTCGTTGTTATTTCCCGTGGCCATGGGGATTCGGGCTCGTCCTCACTATAGGATTGGGTCACAGGGAGCATGCAGACGATTATTGTCGCCAAAACCAGAAGCAGCGATTTCATATTTTTACTCACTATTATTCAGCGGCATTGATCATACAGGATCAACTTTCTAAGCTGATGGCTTAGGGGATTTTGCGCCCTCAAGTTGATACTTCGATATTTAGTTTCGATGTAAAGTTGCCGATGGCAATTGACCATATATACGACGGTAGTCAGCCGCAAACTGACCCATGTGCCAGAAACCCTGAATGCCTGCCAGCTCAATGATGCTGTCACAGTTCTGCGTATCGAAGTTCTGTAACCCACCGTGCACCTTGGCCAACCTTAGACATTTGATGTACTTCTTTGGCGTTACACTAAATCGCTGTAAAAACGCCTTTTCCAAAGTACGCTGACTGCATCCGGCATGTTTACAGAGATCCTTCGCGGAGATGTTTTCAAGATGGCTGCTATGAATAAAATCCAATGCACGAGCTACGCAAAACTCCAATTTACTTGGGCAGTTTGTATCAATTGCCCGCGTATCATCTAGGGCATCCATGACTGCCAGAGCA
>CBDTTT010000369.1:0-2057 GCA_965363345.1 uncultured Chromatiales bacterium | reverse complement strand
CGTTACCACTGTGATAAACCGGATCTGAGATCGCATCAGAAATTTCATAGCTGGTTGCTGCATTTACGGAAAACGCAACAAGCGCCAACGCCGCAACTGAAACTAAACGTGTAAACATGAGACTACCCCTAATTATTGAACTCACTCTCTTATGGAGCGATTCGTTGATTTTTATTTTTTATTAAAGTACTACCACCGTGTATCGATGCGTGCCCTTAATTATTTGTGCAGGAGGTTTGCTCAAGTTCCGCTTAGCAATAACAGTTACCGACATAAATTAAACATCTTTACTACGGGCGTATTCTAAAAGAGGAACATGACCTTCGAGGTCAAACTTTACATAAACTTGAAATTTGTTTGAAAATAGTTGCAGAAACGTGAGTAGCTCACTTGCAATAGCAAACAATAAAGAGGGGGTCGTTGTGTGACGAAGAACTGCAATAACGGATACCTGAAGCAAAAGAAGTATTCCTGCTACTTCATCCTGCCTGAGAAATCCCAGGAGTTAATCCAGTCAGGTCTGATACAAACAGCCACTTCGCCCTCACTGTGAGCAATCAGCCAGCGGGCAAAGTCGCTCTCTCTATCATGCAGGTAACGATCGATAAGCCGCAGCAATAGAGTCTGGCCCGCAGCTGCATCCAACACCGCAGTACCCTGCCCACGCACACCTTTATAAGGCATGTTGTCACCGGCCACCTCGAAAGCACAGCGCGGGTTGTCCTCTAGCCAGCGGATCAGGTGAGCATCAGGCCGGGTCGCACACCAGATGGCACCCTCTTCATACAAGTACCACAACGAACTCACCAACGGTGCGCCGTTGGACATACTGCCTAAGCGCACCGGAATTTCCTCGGCACTCAGATAAGCCTCAATTTGTGCGGCTGTCCACACACTGCCGGTACGTATGTTTAACGGCTTCATAGCGTCATATCCTGTGCAATACTTTGGGGGTCAAAACCCTAACGAATAGATGCAACGAAAATACTCCTAACCATCGGAAAACACCATTAACGGCGCTGCTATGTTTGAATCATTCCCAAACCTCTGGACCCCGGTCCTGCCCCTAACCATGATCGATCGCAATCCGATGCCGGCGGAAATAGCTGGCGAGCAGCTGGTTATTTTCGAAGACACCGCTGGCGAGTGGCACGTACTGATGGATAAATGCCCGCATCGGGGTTCGTCGTTATCACTCGGTGATGTCACCCCGGAAGGCGAAATCCGCTGCGGCTATCATGGCTGGCGTTTTAGCGGTGATGGCAGTTGCACACGGGTACCGATGAACGAAATCAACGACAAGGCTCGCAGCAAGATATACGCCACAGCCATACCCACCCGACTCATCGGTGGTTGCGTCTGGATTTACACCAGCACCACAGCCATGACAGCCGAAGCAGCGACCGCGTTGCCGGACCCGATGCTGCCTGAAACCATGCTGGGTGAGCCCAAAGCCTACGCCTGCTATCCACAAGAATGGGCGGCACATTGGACGCGGGCCTTCGAGAACTTTATCGACTTCACGCACCCGCCCTACCTGCACAAACAAACCATCGGCAGCTGGCTGCATGAACATGCCGAAGCGGGTGCTATCTCATATATCACCACAGAGCCCACAGAGTACGGCTACGACATGGCCACCGCGCTGGGCGAGAACCAACGCGGTTTTCCGGTGGAATGGTATCAACCGAACATGACGGTGCTGCATTTCGGTAACACCCCCTACAAGACCCTGCATGTATTTTGTGTGCCGGTAAATGACACTCACACCCGCGTGATGAATGTGCGCATGGTGCCCACTGTTGACGATGTCCAGGCGCAGCTCGAACGTTGCCTGCAAACCGACAAAACGGTGCTGGATGAAGACAAGCGAATTGTGGAATCGCAACAGGGCTGCGTGCTCAGCGACACTGATGAAATCTCAGTCACCACCGACAAGCCGAGCCTTATCTTCCGCAAATGGTACAAAGAACTACTGGCTCAATAACAGGCGTTCTATAATTAGAGAATGGATGGTTCTCTAACGAGCGGCTTTGACTACTGGGGTTTACTCGCCG
>CBDTTT010000368.1:0-2062 GCA_965363345.1 uncultured Chromatiales bacterium | reverse complement strand
CAATGGCTTCTACCGATATTTGCGTAATGGTATTGCCTTCAATCAGAACATTTGATATTTCTGAAAGGGCTTCACTCTTACCATCAAATATTTTGACGTCGGTAAACAGTATTTGCGGTGCGTCTGCAGCCTGTAGCGAGGGGATCATGGAGCTGATCGCGACAGCTATAGCAATTAGGATAGACTTCATAGGTAACGCCCTTAAGAATATGTGTGCTTATTATATGGGTGCGACCAAAGCAGCACTGCATTGATCGTTCAGCAAATAATAGTCTAACTAGTTACTCGAAAGACAGGGTTTCGCTGCAATATCTATAAGCATTGTCAGCATTGTCAGCATTGTCAGCATTGTCAGCATTGTCAGCATTGTCAAAATTACTGGAGCAACGACCTTGAATAGAATAATTCTGAATACGATATCGACTGCGATCATTGTGATATTGAGCTTCACAGCAGCCATTGCCGAGGGGTTTCAAGCAGATGGTAAGCCGACGGTACTTATTACAGGCTCCAACGCCAGTCATGGACTTGCCTTCACAGATGAATACGCAAAGCTTGGCTGGAATGTCATAGCGACTTGCCGGACACCGGATGAGGCCGAACGGCTGAATGCGCTCGCGGCGCAAAACCCCAATATAGTCGTCGAGAAACTCGACATCATGAACGATGATGATATCGCTGCCTTAGTCGCAAAGTATGAAGGCGTGCCCATTGATGTATTACTCAACAATGCTGCCATCAATGGTTTCCGTCACGGCATTAGCACCTTTGGCAAAATCGATTACGAGTGGTTTGAGAAACAACTCATTGTTAATACGCTTGGTCAGCTCAAAGTATCCGAAGCGTTTCAAAGCAACGTGCAGATCAGCGATCAGAAGAAGATTATTTCGATGACCTCTACCGGCGGTTCGATTACCACCCTAGAGGTTCCAATGAATATGGGTTACCGAGCCAGCAAGGCAGCACTCAACATGACCATGCACGGCTATGCTATTCACCTGAAGAAGAAGGGTGTGATTGTCGGCATCATTGGTCCGGGAACTGTTGATACCGAAGACTATATGAATGCTGCAGACCCCGACTCGGTGCCCGGTAACTACAAAATGATGATGAAAGCCGGTCGCCTCGTCCCCCGTACTGGCATCAATGACATGATTGGCCTTATCGACCGCATGACACTTGAAGACTCCGGTGTGTTTTACCAGTGGGATGGCGAGATTTTACCCTGGTAAAGACTGAAGTCACGAATTAGGGGATGCATAGGGATAAATCACATGCCGCAGATACCGCCCAATGCTCTACAATCATCCAGTACATGCAAACTTCGTGACGTGACCTAGGTCAGGCAATGCGAACATCTTAAAGCATCATTTTGAGTAGACATATGCACACCAATATTATTCCTAGAACGCTTTTTTTGGCTACTGCCATTTCCTTGTTCATTGGCAACGCAAACGCCACCGATCAAGACGAAGTGACCAAAGCCATGGATTCCACAGCAACACAGTGGTCGTTCCAATTCGCTTATCAAGCTATGCCCAGCTACAAGAACGACACGCTTAGCGATGGCACAACCCGTCAGGATGGACTGGATAACTATGTTCAGGCACGAATCGTAGCGCCGCTGGAGTTCGAAAGTTTCACCGTGCTGCCGCGACTCACTCTGCGACACTATGAAGCGAAAAATGGCAAGAGCGGCTTAGGCAATACCGAATTATTCGGGCTGATCATTCCAAAAAGTTGGGACTGGGGCAGCGGCCGCATGGGCCTTGGCCCTCTGGTTACCCTGCCGGGCAATAAAGATGTCGCGAAAGATGAATGGGGCTACGGTGTAGCCGCAGCTATGGTGAACTCTTCAGGCAAATGGTTCTACGGGCTGTTGTTGACTCAATCGTGGCAGTCGATCGACCCTAACCTGCAGCCGGTGCCCGAGAATGGCAGTGATACAAACCCCCTCGGTATCGCACCATTCCTTAATTTTCAGCTAGGCAAAGGCTGGTATGTTGGCAACGGCGACATGATTATCCAGTACGACTGGAACTCTAAAGAGTGGTATGTGCCT
>CBDTTT010000367.1:0-2064 GCA_965363345.1 uncultured Chromatiales bacterium | reverse complement strand
CGGCCGTTGCGGGCCCAAGCTCTCCAGCCCCATATCCAAATGGTGAGGTGCACAATGGCAAAAACGAGAAACAGTAAAGACAGCATGGCTAATCCTGTTGACGATGAAATTTCACTTTAGCCCCACGCGATGGTCTTGGCTATCAGGCAGGTTAGATGGCGAGCAGCGGTTCAGCAGTGGGCCACTAGCAACAAAATATAACGGGTGTAGTTCCGTTTCAAATGCTTTGACACTAACGTCCACTTTGCCCTGGCTATTCTGGCAACCACGCTTTAATGCGGTTTCTTCCGCACCATAATGCGATTAGCAAAAACACCAACGAACCACCTTCTTCGCTAAGCTCAGTGAGGTTCTGTGCTTCGCTACCATCAGCGCCTATCGCATAGAGTCGGGCCAATACGATGACGGCCGTGAATGCGGTGACGATAAGCAAGCAGAGGAGCGCGTAACGAGGTCGGATGATGCCCAGTATGGATACCAGTGAGAGGCTTATAAGCGGAGCACCCATACTTACCCGTACGACCGATGATCCATGTGCCGTCTCGAAGCCGATGCCTGAGTTGTTGATTGCCTCTGGTGATAGCAGAAACAGCATGCCGAGTAGGCCGTAGCCTATCACTCCATAAGCCAGTCCTAACCAGAACGTCAAAGTTTGTATTCGCTCCATCATGTTCACCGTTTTGTAGTGTGTGGGAAATGCGTGAGTAGCCGTATGGGCCAGCTATGGAGCAGTGTAGCAAATGGCTGCTAGGAGGTTTGAAAAGTAAAATACGGGCCAGAAGCAGCTTTTGAAACGTGGTTCGACTGATATAGTCTTATACCTTAAGACAATGTCCTGAAGCGCTTTGCATTCAACACATGTTATCGAAGCGAATGCTTTCCCGGTTAGTTCGTTTTCAGGGCAGGTGGTATAAAGGCTTTTCATCGACCAGTTTTTTACTGAGCCAAAATAATTATGGCACTTAACCTACAGTTTCCGAATGACGTCACCATTCAGAGCGTGCAAGAGCTCGAATGGAATGACTTGGCACTCGATTTCTTGTTGCATCAGGTCGCAGCCGAGGAGTTCGCCGCGACAAGCACCGCCCTTGATCCGCGTTTTGTGAATCAGGCCACCGGCAACTTGCTGATGTCATTCCACTCGCTGGTGCTGCGTACGCCCCACGGTAACGTGCTTATTGATACCTGTATTGGTAATGATAAAGAGCGGCCGATGATTCCGGATTGGCATCAGCAGTCATTTCCGTACCTGAAGCGTTTGGGGCAGTTGGGCCTGGTGCCTGCCGATATTGATTTTGTGTGTTGCACGCACTTCCATGGCGATCATGTCGGCTGGAATACCTGTCTGGAAAACGGCGCATGGGTACCAACATTCCCCAACGCACGCTATCTGTTTGCAGAACCGGAGCTGCGCTATTGGGAACAGGTGCATCGGGAAGATCCAGAGAATTTTTTTGCCCAGTCATGGAATGACAGCATTTCGCCTGTCATCGAAGCGCAGCTAGCCGATATTGTGCAACCCGACCACGAAGTCATGCCCGGTATTCGTCTGCAACCGGCTTTCGGGCACTCGCCCGGCAATGTGGTGGTTGCGGTTGAGTCGGGAGCCCAGCGCGCCATGCTGAGTGGCGACGTGATGCATCACCCGGTGCAGATAGAGCGCCCTGATTGGTGCAGCGTGTTCGACCAAGACCGCCCGCAGGCAACGGTGACACGCAAAGATCTACTGCACTCTATAGCGGATGATCACACCTACCTGATAGGCGCACACTTCGCCGGCCCCACGGCCTTAAGGGTGACGGAGAAGAACGGGCGATTTAGTTATAGGTAGCTAATAAATGTACCGGGTTTATTCTTAGCTCCTGAAATAAATACCTAAGCGGCTGTAGCTTTTACTCTGAACCTTTTTATTGCTAGTGTGTTTGCATCATCCCACCCGATATGGAGAGGTTCATTGAATCTGTCAAAGTGCTGCTTGATAAGTATTGTTTTGGTTGCGTCCAATGGTTGGGCACAGGATGCCCGCTTGCTCGAAGGTCCGGGCTTCGATATGCAGGGACCGAC
>CBDTTT010000366.1:0-2070 GCA_965363345.1 uncultured Chromatiales bacterium | reverse complement strand
ACCAAGAACGACCGCTAGCCTAAAAAACCTAGACATCGTTGATTGCTCCGGTATTCGCCACAGATACTGACTTATTTTTGCCGAAGAGCGCTGCAACTAAAAAGATAAACATGATTGATGCAAAATGGATTACGACCTGCAGCGCCGTTGGGGTTGCCTCATAACCAATGAGTGCATAGAGCAATTGTCCAGTGACCGACTGTTCGTCAATCAACCACGAGCTATCCCATATGGGGTAATGCGAGGGCAACCAGTCCGCCTGAATCAATAACTGTGCCGCCTGTGAAGCCATACCAGCCGCAACCAACGACAGTAGGAAAGCCCCGACAATGGCCGCAGCCCGCCCATGCAAACTGAGCATGCCGTAGTAAAAAACCGCGCCAACGCTTAAGCCAATGCCTGCTCCGATAGCACTACCCGCCATGACGGGGACACGCAAATCAGGTAGTGATATAAAACCAGAGATGTAAAGCATCACCTCAGAACCTTCGCGGACGATCGCAAACAACACACTTAATGTCATCACTATGGTGACTAAGCGCAGAGGAACATTAATGCCACGATAATGACGTACAGCGAAAACGGCGAGGACGCATAACAATAGATAAATACATATCTGCAGCAATGCGTTAACGACCTCTTGCCCAACACCCTCGAATAATTCGGAAACCAATTCGATATTGAAGCCGTATATCGCGCTGCCCAATAGGCCGGCGATAATGGCGATCAAAACCCAGCTACTGTGAATACTCAACTTGCGGGAAAATGCCAGCAACAGGCTAACCAGCAGTGCCGCCTCAAGCACCTCTCGCAACACCAGAATGACGGAGCTTAAGAGCAATGGATATGCCTCGCCGGTAACGCAATCATTCTGCTATCACCTTGCCTTGTGCTGTTTTCGGATTAAATTCGCCGAAAAACGGATACTCACCCGGCTTCAAAGGTCCGATAAAAATGACGGCTTTAGATGCGCCCATAATTACTTTTTCACGATTAAGCTCGTAGCTTTCAAATTCCTCCGGAGTGCTATCGCGGTTATAGACAATCAATTTTACCTTCTTGCCCGCAGGAACCCTGACCTCGGCAGGCAAGAACAGGTGATCACGAATCTCTATCTCAAAAACGGGAGTCGCGGCAACAGCAGCATTGATAACAACAACCCAAATTAATAGCAGGCGAATGAGCATCTTCATACGCCTGAACCCACTGCTATTGAGCATGGGAACCTAACAATAACCGCAAGACCTGAGGCGAAGTCTGAGTCAGTCAACTCAATACTGGCGCTGTGAATCTCTGCCACATGCTGAACAACGGCTAAACCGATGCCTGTTCCCGGTACCGCAGTATCATGCCGGCCGCTGCCTATCCGATAAAAACGCTCAAAGACCTTGTCCCGCTGATCGGCGGGGATACCCGGACCACTGTCCTCTACTCTCAGCACGACGGAGTCTTCAACAGCCTCAATTACTACTCTGATCTCACCGGATGCACCGCTGTACTTACTGGCATTACCTATTAAATTTACCAAGAGCGTTCGCAATGCAAACTCATCACCCGACAACAGCTGCCTATCACCCAGCAACTCAATTTGCTGGCCCTTTGCTTCCAACTGCGGATAGAGCTCGGCAATGATTGTCCGTGCAAGACCAGTGAGGTCTACCTCGGTAAAGTTTGCTGCGAATTGATCGGGTGCGGTCCTGTATAGCATCAGAACCTGCTCGACAGAGTGTTCCATACGTTCAACCGCTACCTGCAATGTGAGCAATGATTCAACTTCATCAGCATCACGCAATAGATTGTGCAATTGAACTTTCAAGACACTAATAGGTGTTCGCAACTCATGTGCCGCATCGGCGGAGAAACGACGCTCACGTTCGAATGACGCATTCAGTCGATACAACAGACCATTGATTGAATTAATTAATAGCTTTAACTCTTGAGGTGGATTGGTGTCGGTTACCGGGCTCAAATCGTCGCTGCGTTTGCGGCCCATTTCGTCGGCCAAATTGTGCAGTGGACGCAAGCCCCTGCCTACAATGAACCACACCAAGAAGCCAACCAAAGGCAAAC
>CBDTTT010000365.1:0-2079 GCA_965363345.1 uncultured Chromatiales bacterium | reverse complement strand
CGAGCGAAGCTGTAGGTAGTGTGCTCAGTAAGGGCGATGTAGTGATCTATGAGTCGACCGTTTATCCCGGTGCGACCGAAGACGATTGTGTACCCATTCTCGAAGCCACATCCGGCTTAATATTCAACGAAGACTTTTTTGCAGGCTACAGTCCGGAGCGAATTAACCCCGGTGACAAAGAACACCGCTTGCCCGAAATTATCAAAGTCACTTCGGGATCAACACCCGAAGCTGCCGAATACGTTGACGAGTTGTACTCAGCAATCATTACGGCGGGCACTCATCGTGCTTCCAGTATTAAAGTTGCTGAAGCGGCCAAGGTTATTGAGAATACGCAGCGTGATGTGAACATCGCATTGGTTAACGAGCTATCACTGATATTCAATCGTATGGATATCGATACGCTTGAAGTATTGGAAGCTGCCGGAACGAAGTGGAACTTTCTTAACTTCCGCCCTGGCCTGGTTGGTGGGCACTGCATTGGTGTCGATCCATACTACCTCACTCACAAATCACAGGAAGTTGGCTATCATCCTGAGATGATACTTGCCGGTAGGCGCATCAATGACAACATGGGACTCTATGTTGCCTCTGAGATTGTGCGTTTGATGGTAACGCGTGGCATTAGTATGCCAGAAGCCCGGATTTTGATTATGGGCGTTACCTTTAAAGAGAACTGTCCCGACGTGCGCAATACCCGCATTATTGATCTGGTGCATGAGTTCGCCTCGTATGGCGCAACTATCGATGTTTATGATCCATGGGCTGATCCGAAGGTAGTTGAAGAAGAGTACAATCTTAAATTGTGCACAGAACTTCCTGGGCCCGGACAGTACGATGCTATAGTGATGGCGGTTGCCCATGATGAATTCCGTGCAATGACTGCAGAGCAGATACATGCCCTAGGTCGCGATATCCATGTTGTGTACGATATTAAATATGTGCTCGACAATGATGCTATTGATGGACGCTTGTAGAAAGTACGTTCAACAGCATGTTCAACTAGGGCCGCAACTAAAATAAAACTCCGAAGGGGTGACCAGCATGAAAGTTCTTGTTACCGGAGCTGCAGGATTTATCGGTTCGCATGTTTCAGAGCGCCTGCTGGAACGCGGTGACGAAGTAGTCGGGCTTGATAATATTAACGATTACTACGACGTTAGCCTGAAGTACGCACGACTTGCCCGGCTTGAGACACAACCAGGCTTTAGCTTTTATAAGATGGATCTCGAAGACACCGCAGGTGTCGAGAAGTTGTTCGCCGAACAGCGTTTCGATCGTGTGGTGCATCTGGCAGCACAGGCCGGCGTGCGTTATTCCATTGAGAACCCTCGAGCCTATATCGATAGCAATATCGTTGGCACCCTGAACATTCTAGAGGGCTGTCGGCACAATCAGGTTCAGCACTTGGTGTATGCCAGTTCGAGTTCAGTGTATGGCGCTAATACGACCATGCCGTTTTCGATTCATCACAATGTCGATCATCCGTTGTCTTTGTATGCCGCCTCCAAAAAGGCAAACGAATTGATGGCGCATACCTATTCGAATCTTTACAACATCCCGACCACTGGCTTGCGGTTTTTCACCGTGTACGGCCCGTGGGGTAGACCGGATATGGCGCTATTCTTGTTCGCAAAAGATATTCTGGCGGGCAAGCCTATTGATGTATTTAATTACGGCAAGCATCGTCGTGACTTCACCTATATCGATGATATCGTGGAAGGGATTTTGCGTACCTTAGATAACGTGGCGGCTCCAAATCCGGATTGGTCGTCAGATGACCCTGATCCAGGTACCAGCACCGCGCCTTACCGCATCTACAATATTGGCAACAGTCAGCCGGTGGAGTTGTTGCACTATATTGAGGTGCTGGAAGATTGTTTGGGTAAGAAGGCGGAGAAGAACTTACTGCCGCTGCAGCCCGGCGATGTGCCGGACACCTATGCCGATGTGCAGGACTTGATTGATGATGTCGGTTATAAGCCGGCAACACCGGTCGAGACCGGGATAAAAAACTTTGTAGAATGGTATCTCGAATACTACAAAGACTGAGCAGATGTACGCCCCCTTTTTGGTCTT
>CBDTTT010000364.1:0-2089 GCA_965363345.1 uncultured Chromatiales bacterium | reverse complement strand
CGTCGGTACTCATGATGCAGGCCACCGATCTGAGCAAAAGCGACAACGCGACCTGTGCATGGCGAATTACTAATTATCACCGGAAAACGAGGCTGACTCATGATTGCGCCATAATTACGGATCTCACCATTATGTAAAATTGACATCAACTTTCGTCTGACTTTTCTTCTTCAATTCGCGGTTCGGGTGCATCCGCTATCGACAACAATAACCGCTCAGCAGCATGATCTTCAAACGGCTCCACATCATCAATGTAGCTCAGGACCGTATCAACCCGCGTATGACGGCGCACGGGCTTCAGTGCAGCGAAGCGTTGTTTGTTAACGAACACTTCACTCGACGCATTGTCGAACTAAGCCATACCGAGAGTAAGTTGTTACTGGACTAACTAATCCACTGGATCTCAACGCCTCGCTTTACAGTTCAATAAATGCTCGGAAGCCGCATTTCATACGGTCATGGATCGAGAGTGATATTCTTGGCAAAAAATCCCCATGACGAGAACTATGTTGAACCGTTCGCATCCGATTGCAGCCAGTCTGCCGCAGATTATTGCTGTGGCTGGCCTAGAAGATACGGCATTGCTAATTGCCGACGTACGCGTGCTGACCCAGCGGCTGGACTTGCTAACCCAAGAGTTTCCGGAAGGCACACGACACGCGGTTGCTATTAAAACGAATCCCCACAAACAGATATTGGCAACAATTCTGGCTCACGGGTTCGACCTCGAAGCGGCTTCGATTGAAGAAGTCGAGCTGGCGCTTGATGCTGGTGCCAAGCCGCGGAACATTGTGTTCGATTCTCCGGTCAAAACCCGCGCGGAAATTCTGCAGTGCTCAAGTTACAACGGCATGCAGGTTAACGCCAACATGCTTAGCGAACTGCAGCGATACCCAGCCAACCTTAATTGCCAGTTAGGTTTGCGGATTAACCCGGGCATAGATACCGGTGCACCAGAGATGTACGCAGTCAGTACCGATGAAAGCAAGTTCGGTGTACCGCTAGCCGCAGAATCCGAGATTCTGGCGGCTTGCCTGCAACACCCCATCACTGCACTACACATGCACAGTGGCTCACAAATGAGCGATTTAGCCGTGCAGCTGCAGGCGATCCAGCGCCTCTTCGAGTTGGCTCAGGCAATCGATAAGCATCGTGCTTCGCATGACAACAACTGGCGTATAAACACCATCAATATTGGCGGTGGCCTGCCAGCAGAGTCTGAACCTGAGCAACCCATGATGCGCAGTTACGCAGCGCAAGTCAGAGAATTAGCCACCGCATATCCAACCCACCAGCTGAGAACCGAATTCGGACAGTGGACGCAACGCGCTGCGGGATACGCTTTGACCAGAGTGGAGTATGTTGGTGTTGGCCCAGTGCCGAACATTTTTGTGCACTTGGGCGCTGATCTATTTACAAGGCACGTCTACGCACCCGCCGCAGCACTTGTTATTACGGTGCTTAATCCTGATGGCACTGAAAAAACAGGCCAAACTGAAACAGTTAACATTGCTGGGCCGTTGTGTTTTGCAGGCGACTACCTTGCACGAAATATCGAGCTGCCAAACATTAATGAGGGAGACTGGCTGCTGATCAGTGATGTCGGCGCTAACACTTACGGCTTATGGTCGCGCCATTGCACAAGGTCAGTACCCAAAGTATTGGGCATCGATCGCCAAGGATCCGTTTCACAATGGAGCGATCGACAAAAAATAAACTACTGACGAATTATCTGTTTGTGCCTTTCTCGACCATAGCTTTGAAAGTGACCACCATGAACCGTCGAAACCGGGAGTTCGTACAAACGCTGCATACTGCGATAATAGTCTTCAGCATTCGCATAATAAGTGTCTTCAATGCGGACTGAGTGTGTACCGAATGGATTAAACCTGCGTTCAGCTAGTGCACATTGAGATTACGACAGTTCGTTTCGCGCAGAAAGATTGCGCAGATTAGCGCTAGCAATAAGGACACGACCAATGCTACAAGGGCAATACGGTATGTCTCTATCGAATAGACCGGAATGCCATTGGCAAGCGCACCGTTCCAGTATTTTTTTCAGCAACCAACCGATCCGCGGCAGATCGGA
>CBDTTT010000363.1:0-2100 GCA_965363345.1 uncultured Chromatiales bacterium | reverse complement strand
GAAAACGAACCATGATGTAGGCAAGAATCATCAGCAAAGCAAAGATCATCGCCAGACCACCCTGCTCTGTTAGCTCTTCGCCAACCTGCGGACCCACAAATTCGATACGGCGTAATTCAACGCCCGCGTTTGATTCCTGCAACACGGCAAGAATCTGCTCACCTAGCTGGCTGTTATTCACGCCATCAATCGGCAGCACACGGATTAATACATCTCGTGCATTACCAAAATTCTGAACCTGAGCTGCATCAAAACCATTAACCGCCAGGTCACTTCGAATAGCACCCAAATCGACCGCTTCGGAGTAGCCAGCCTCAAGCAAAACACCGCCCGTGAAATCAATACCGAAGTTCAAACCGCGAGTGGCTAAAGATACCAGAGCAACGACGATCAAGACTGCAGAAATTGTAGCGGTAATACGCCGCTGCCCCATGAAGTTGATGTGCTTATCCATGGCCTTACTCTTTGCAACACTTCTCGCCTTACTCATGATTTTGCCCCCGCTTTTTCTGCATCTTTCATGCCGAAGGAACCGCCGATAGCTAGCTGCTTCACTTCACGCTCGCCATAGATCAAGTTGACCAACGAACGGGTCACAATGATGGAGGTAAACATCGAACTCAAAATACCCAGCGACAAGGTAATCGCAAAACCTTTAATCGGGCCGGTACCGAAGATGAACAACATGACCGCAGCGATCAAGGTGGTGATATTTGCATCGGCAATCGTTGATAACGCTTTGTCATAGCCAGAGCTAATCGCACCCTGCGGGCTAACGCCATTGCGCAGCTCTTCACGAATACGCTCAAAGATAAGTACGTTGGCATCAACCGCCATACCCACAGTCAGCACGATACCCGCAAGACCTGGCAAGGTTAATGATGCCTGCAATGCAGACAACAAGGCTGTAATCAAAATAAGGTTGGCAAACAACGCAACGTTGGCAATCAAACCGAAGACACGGTAGTAGACCGCCATAAACAAGACCACTAGCAAGAAGCCAATAACAATGGCCTGCAGACCGGAGTCAATGTTGTCCTGCCCAAGACTCGGGCCAATAGTGCGCTCTTCAACTTTATAGATAGGTGCCGACAAGGCACCAGCACGCAATAGCAACGAGAGGTCACGGGCTTCAAGTACGTCTAGGCCAGTGATCTGAAACTTGCTGCTAAACACACCGCGAATAGTCGCAATATTAATAACCTCGCGCTCAACACGGGTCACTTCTTTCTGTTCGCCATTAAACTCGACGAAGCTGCGTTTCTGGTTAACAAATACCACCGCCATCGGCTTATTCAAATTCGCCTTGGTGGTTTCGAGCATCCGGTTAGCGCCCTTGCTATTCAGAGTGACAGAGACCGCAGGTGACCCTTCTGAAAAGCTCGATTTAGCATCGACCAACTGATCCCCGGTCACAATGGTTGAGCGCTTAAGTAGGACAGGAGCACCATTGCGCTCTTTAAAAAGCTCACAACCTAATGGGGCGCGCCCTCCGCGCTCAACAGCATAGGGATCTGAGTTCTCACAGACCATCCGAAATTCAAGCGTCGCGGTCGCACCTAGAATACGCTCGGCCTGAGCAGGATCCTGAACACCCGGTAATTGCACAACGATACGGTCGGCACCCTGACGTTGTACAACCGGCTCAGCAACACCCAGCTCATTCACACGATTACGCAAAGTAACGATGTTTTTCTGAATCGCGAAGGTCTGTCGGTCACGAATCTGCTCTTCCGTCATCCGGATACGCAGAATCGTATCGCCATTACTTTCAATCGTCTTGATGCTCAAAAGCGGATCGGCATCACTAATGAGTTCTTCGGTCTTCTCGAGGTCGTTTGGGTTACCGACCTTTACTTCGATGGCATCGCCAACGATACGGACGTTACGGCGAATCCTTTCTTTGCGGAGCAGTTGATCAAATTCATCCTGATAAACCTTCAGGCGTTGTTTAACTGCAGAATCCATATCCACTTCGAACAGGAAGTGCACGCCACCACGCAGGTCTAAGCCGAGGCTCATTGGGCGCAGACCAAGCGCGCGCAACCATGCCGGAGTGCGTGGTGCGAGAGTCAGGGCAACAATGTAACCTTTGCCCAG
>CBDTTT010000362.1:0-2100 GCA_965363345.1 uncultured Chromatiales bacterium | reverse complement strand
TCAACTAACCAGCTAAACGAACATACGCTATATAGAAAGCGGCGCTCTGTTATACAGGGCGCCGCTTTTTTACGCCTGCCCGCCTTCATTTCTTTGAGTTACAATCGTGTGGTTAGCCAAAACCACACAAACTGCAAAACTAATCGCAAAGGAACAGCATTGGATATTCTTGAAATAATCGAATCCTGGCTCTGGAGCCCAAAACTCAACAACCTCGGGGCACTGCCCAAAGCCGGCATCACTATTGTCCGATATGTGTATGCGGTTCTTCGTGATGCTCTAATAAGCACACTAACTCTAAGAGCCATGGGTTTGGTCTATGTCACCATTCTTTCGGTTGTACCCCTACTTGCCCTCACCTTCTCTGTCCTGAAAGGCTTTGGTTACACTCGACAACTAGAACCATTGCTATACAACTTTCTCGCGCCTCTTGGTGAACGTGGCGTCGAGTTGACAGATCAGGTCATGGGTTTTGTCGACAACATTAAGGGCGGACTGCTTGCCGGTGTTGGTTTGGCGCTACTGGTCTACACGTCTGTATCTATGATCAAGAAAGTAGAAGACAGCTTTAACTATGTCTTTCGCGTCGAACATGCCCGCAGCTTTCTGCAACGCTTCAGCGAATATCTAAGCATACTGCTCATCGGCCCTATCCTCATGGTCACTGCGATGGGTATGCTTGCTTATGTCGGGAATCTGAGCATTGTTCAGGAGGCATCGAGCCTCGAAGTTATCAACGGAACCATGCTACTGATAGGCAAACTAATCCCCTACTTTCTAGTAATCGGTTTGTTTACCTTCGCTTACATTTTTATTCCGAATACACAGGTAAGTTTCTTTGCCGCTTTAGGTGGCGGACTAACCGGTGGTATTTTATGGGCAACAACAGGACTTCTATTTACCCGTTTTGTTGTAACGGCGACCCGTAACGTCGATATCTATGCCTCTTTTGCAATCGTTATTATCGCGTTAATGTGGCTGTATATTTCGTGGCTCATTTTGTTGATTGGTGCACAAACTGCATTCTATTTACAGAAACCTGAATACCTGAGGATCGGCTACAAGCCACTAAATATTGGCAATCGGCTTCGGGAAAAAATCGGCCTAGAGCTAATGTTCCAAACAGCCAGATGTTTTCGTGACGGCAAGCCTGCTGTTACAGCTGATGAAATAGCCATACAAATAGATCAACCCGGCTTGGTTATTAGCCCGGTGCTAAGACGTTTAACCAACGCCGGACTCATCGCTCATAGTGGTAAAGATGGACTAATTCCGGGGCGCGACCCGAATAGCATCCGCTTATCTGAAGTACTGGCTGCTATACGCAACAACCAGCAACGCGATATCTTTGCCAAAGGCAACTGGGCACTGGATGTAGATGCTATCGACAGAAAAATAAACAGATCAATTGATGACGTCTGCGGTGACCACACAGTCTATGAAGCAATAGATGCCAACGTGGAAGAAATCGAAGCCGCTTAAGCAGCTTCTTATTTAACTAGCTGCCGGCAACCGTCATACGTTCCAGCAATACAGAGCCACTCTGAATACCGCCCCGCAAATCCACATCATTTGCAACGGCAACAATCTGCAACAACATATCCTTCAGGTTACCCGCGATTGTAATCTCATGGACGGGATACTGAATTACTCCATTCTCAATCCAAAACCCTGCAGCGCCGCGGGAATAATCACCGGTAACAGGGTTTACTCCCTGCCCCATCAATTCGGTAACCAACAACCCTGTATTCATTTGCTTTAGCAAAGCATCGAAGTCGTGATCAGAATGACTCACTATCAAATTGTGAATACCACCGGCATTGGCAGTGCTTGCCATACCTAGTTTTCTTGCAGAATAACTACCCAGCACATAGCTCTGCAGCACGCCATCCTGAACTAAAGGATGCGAATAGGTTGCGACACCTTCGCTATCAAATGGCGCGCTAGCCAGCCCGCATGGAATATGAGGCTGCTCAATAATTGTTACAAAATCAGGAAGAACCTGTTCCCCGAGGCTATCCAGGAGAAAGCTGGATTTACGATACAAAGCACCGCCGCTTACCGCACCCACTAAGTGACCGAATAAGCCACGTGCAAGAC
>CBDTTT010000361.1:0-2101 GCA_965363345.1 uncultured Chromatiales bacterium | reverse complement strand
CGGCGGCTACACAGATGTTTTTCAGCAGAACGTGATGGCTTCAGGCGTGATTCCGCAGATCTCTGTCATGATGGGTCCTTCTGCAGGCGGCGCCGTTTACTCCCCTGCCATTACTGACTACATCTTCATGGTTCGTGACAGTGCCTACATGTTCGTCACAGGCCCTGATGTTGTTAAAACCGTAACCCACGAGGAAGTCACCGCAGAAGAACTGGGCGGTGCCAGTACCCACAGCAGCAAGTCGGGTGTCTGTCACGCGGCGTTCGATAACGATGTTCAAGCATTATTAATGACTCGTCGCTTTGTGTCGTACCTCCCGTCGAACAATCGTGAGAAGCCTCCGGTATGGCCAACGGAAGACCCGGCGAAACGCGTTGAGCCCTCTCTTGATTCAATTATTCCAGACGACCCTGCTAAGCCCTATGACATGAAAGAGATCATATTGAAACTAGCAGACGAAGGCAGTTTCTTTGAGATTCAACCAGAATACGCACAGAATATTATCGTCGGCTTTATCCGCATGGAAGGCTCAACTGTAGGCGTAGTCGCTAATCAGCCTATGGTTCTTGCCGGCTGTCTGGACATCAACTCTGCAATGAAGTCAGCACGTTTTGTGCGCTTCTGTGACGCCTTCAATATTCCACTGCTCACATTGGTCGACGTACCGGGCTTCATGCCTGGTACCACTCAGGAATACGGTGGCATCATTAAGCATGGCGCGAAATTGTTGTATGCCTATGCCGAAGCGACTGTGCCTAAAGTCACGCTCATTACCCGCAAAGCCTATGGCGGTGCATATTGCGTGATGAGCTCTAAGCACCTTCGTGGTGACGTGAACTATGCATGGCCTAGTGCTGAGATTGCAGTTATGGGGCCGAAAGGTGCGGTAGAGATTATCTTCCGCTCTAATATTGGCGACCCTGAAGCAATCGAAGCGCGTACTGAAGAGTATCGCGAGAAGTTTGCAAACCCATTTATAGCAGGTGCACGTGGCTATATTGATGATGTCATCATGCCGCGTAATACACGCGCACGCATCTGTCGCTCCCTGAACATGTTGCATGACAAGAAACTTGAGAATCCGTGGCGCAAGCACGGCAATATTCCTCTTTAATTATTACAGGCAGACCCAAAACGATGTTTGATAAAATTCTTATAGCCAACCGTGGTGAGATTGCCTGTCGTGTCATTAAATCGGCACGCAAGATGGGTATCAAAACCGTCGCTGTATATTCCGATGCAGATAAAGAAGCATTGCATGTGCGCATGGCCGATGAGGCTGTGCATATCGGGCCTTCGCCCTCTGCTCAAAGCTACCTGATTGCTGACAAAATTCTGGCTGCCTGCAAGCAAACCGGCGCGCAAGCTGTGCACCCCGGCTATGGTTTCCTATCAGAGAACTCCGCTTTCGCCGAATCTCTAGCCGCTGAAGGTATTGCCTTTATCGGCCCAGGCAAAAAGGCCATCGAGAGCATGGGCGACAAGATTACCTCTAAGCTGATTGCAGCAAAAGCTGGCGTGAGCACCGTGCCCGGCTACACCGAAGTCATTAAAGATGCCGAAGAGGCTGTCAAAATCGCTACGGATATTGGTTATCCGGTAATGCTGAAAGCCAGTGCTGGTGGTGGTGGTAAAGGCATGCGCGTGGTCTGGAACGATGATGAATGCCGTGATGGCTTCGTCCGCTCAACCAATGAGGCCGTATCAAGCTTTGGTGATGGTCGCATGTTCGCCGAAAAGTTTGTGCAAGAACCGCGGCATATCGAAATTCAGGTTATCGCCGATAGCCAAGGCAACACTCTCTACCTTGGCGAACGTGAATGCTCGATTCAACGACGTCATCAAAAAGTGATTGAAGAAGCACCCTCGCCATTTCTGGATGAGGCAACCCGCAAAGCCATGGGTGAACAAGCTGTCGCTATGGCAAAGGCTGTGGATTATCAGTCTGCAGGTACAGTGGAGTTTATTGTTGATGCAAAGCGCAACTTCTACTTCCTGGAAATGAATACACGCCTGCAGGTGGAGCATCCGGTTACTGAAAAGGTCACCGGACTAGATCTCGTTGAACTCATGATTAAGATCGCCGCCGGCGAAGAGTTAC
>CBDTTT010000360.1:0-2108 GCA_965363345.1 uncultured Chromatiales bacterium | reverse complement strand
ATGAAAACCTTACCTCGAGGCGATCCAGATCGATAATGTCTGCAAGCCGGTCGCTGGTCGAAACCTGCTGCCCCAGTTGCACTGCCACATCGCTGATAACACCATTAAACGGCGCTGCGATAAGCGTCTCACGCAAATCACGGTCAGCACGGCGAACCGCTATCTGGCGTTGCTCACGGCGTGCTTCTTCCTGACGCAAATTTAGCTCTGCATCATCCATAAACTCATCCGAAACATTGCCTTCAGCATGCAACTCTTTGGCACGATCAAACTTGCGCTGACTTTTAGCAACACTGATTTGAACTTCTTTCAGGATTGAACGCTGCTCGGCCAATGCCGTTTCATAGTCAAACCGGTCAATTTCGAGAAGCACTTCGCCCTGCTCGACAACCCCGCCATCACGGAAGTTGGGACCAACCTGAATAGATCTACCAGAGACCTGTGAGCGCAGTTCGCTGCTGCGGGCAGCCATAACCTGACCATACAAGGTCAGCTTAGGTTGCACATCGGCATAGCTAGCGGCAATTGTGTTTACGGCCCAAACGCGCTCTTCAATTTCCACCGGAACCAACTGCTTTTGGGTTGAAAGCAAATAGAAGCCAATCAAAACACAAACCAATACGATAATTATCGGCAGGCCACCTTTTTTGGATGCCAGTTTTTTAAACGGCGTCAAAACGGCTTGAAGCAAGTTCCCCAAAACAAAATTCCTTTGAATATTTAGTCCGCAACACGAACGGCTACGAATGCATACGCTGCATTAAGATTATTGAAGCAATTTTATACCGCCAAACGCGGTCCGGACACCAAATACTGACATTTGCCCGCACTGCGACTCTCCCAGCGCCCGACAACATATATCAATCAGATATCAAGGTATGGCAATAGCTTCAAAAGCCTAGCTTCGCAAGCCCCAAAAACCTACGAGCATCAACTCAGAAGTGCAGCATGGTGACGTAAATGATCTTCGATAAATGTGCTGACAAAAAAGAAGCCATGATCGTAACCAGGCTGCATTCTCAACTCCAGCAACTGCCTAGAGGACTTGCAAGCTGCTGCAAAATTCTCCGGCTTTAACTGCTCTTCCAGGAAATTATCGGCATCACCCTGATCAATAAGTATCGGCGAATAAGCGCGGCGGTCCCTAGCCTTCAGCATCAAGACACAGGCGTCGTATTCACCCCAAGTTGCTGTGTCTGCACCCAAGTAAGCCGCGAACGCCTTCTGTCCCCACGGACATTCGAGCGGATTGACGATAGGGGACAACGCAGAAACTGATTTATAAACATTAGGGTTCTTTAGTGCGATGGTTAACGCGCCATGCCCGCCCATCGAATGACCAGAAATACCCTGAGCATCCATATCGACAGGAAAGTTCTGGCTCACCAGCGCAGGCAACTCTTCTGTGATGTAGCTGTACATCTGAAAATTCTGCGCCCAGGGCTGCTCGGTCGCATTCAGATAAAAACCTGCGCCCTGACCTAGATCATAAGCATCGTCATCTGCAACATCCTCGCCACGAGGGCTGGTATCAGGCGCAACAATAATGAGTCCGAGCTCTGCGGCGACCCGATAAGCACCGGCTTTAGATGTAAAGTTATCTTCGGAGCAGGTCAGACCTGAAAGCCACCACAGCACAGGTCGCTTAGCTGCTTCAGCCTGTGGCGGGATAACCTGAGGAGGAAGAAAGATACTAAAACGCATTTCACAGCCATTAACCTCAGACTCATGACTACAATATGAAATCTCTCCACCGAAACAGGCTTGAGTTGAATGTATCTGCATTTCTAGATCCTGAGTTGCGACAATTGACAGCATATAAACAATGATGCTGAATACAATCATGATAACTACTCGATACTCATTTGTTGCACTTATTATTAGCGCAGCGCTACTGGTTGGCTGCGATTCCAGCCCGGTCACAACGCAGACTTCTGATGAGGCAGCGGATCAGAGCATCGGCAACCCGGGCAACTACATCGGCAGCACAGCCTGTGCAGACTGCCATCAGGTGGCCTATAAGGATTGGCAGCAATCGCATCACGATCTGGCAATGCAGCCGATGTCGCCTGAAACAGTACTTGGCGACTTCAACAATTCGAGCTTCG
>CBDTTT010000359.1:0-2111 GCA_965363345.1 uncultured Chromatiales bacterium | reverse complement strand
CTTGGCTGGCGGCAAGACCGTTCATGTACCGCTGCTGGCGCCAGAGTTTGCTATCGACTGGAACCGCTTTGCGGCAGCACTAAGCGACAAAACCAAGCTGGTCATTCTTAACTCGCCACACAACCCTAGCGGTGCAGTAATAAGCCGTGAAGATCTTGATACATTGGCGACGTTAATCGCAGAAAAGCCAATACTGATTTTAAGCGATGAGGTATACGAGCATATTATCTTTGACGGACAAACTCACGAATCACTGCTGACACACCCCGAACTCAAACAACGCAGCTTGGTTGTCTCCTCATTCGGCAAAACCTATCACGCAACAGGCTGGAAGATTGGCTACTGCGTGGCTCCCGCCGAATTAATGCGGGAGTTTCGCAAAGTGCACCAGTTCAATCAGTTTTGTGTTGCTACCCCACTGCAATATGCCTTAGCAGATTATCTGCGTGATGCACCGGAACATTACCAGGACCTTCCAGCATTCTACGAGCAGAAACGTGATTACTTTGCTGAACTACTTAAAGACTCCCGGTTCTCGTTAAGCCCCTCTGCCGGCACCTACTTTCAATTACTAGACTACAGTGAACTTTCAACTGACACCGACACTGTATATGCTGAAAAACTCACCCGGGAAGCTGGTATAGCCAGCATTCCGGTTTCAGTGTTTTATGCAGAACCGCCCCCACAAAAACTACTGCGCTTCTGCTTCGCTAAAGATGACTCAACGCTAGAACAAGCTGCGGAGATATTGTGCAAGATTTAACAATTACCATGCTGCAAATGGATTTGGAGTGGCAAAACCCTGTCGCGAACATGAATGTGGCCAATCAATTGATTGCCGACGTAGAGGAAGCAAGCGACCTGTTCATCCTCCCTGAAATGTTCAACACAGGCTTCACTCTCGAAGCGGCAGCGAATGCCGAAACCATGGATGGACCAACGGTCACATGGATGCGGGAACTGTCCCAGCGCACACAAACCGCTGTCTGCGGCAGCCTGATCATTAATGATGAAGGCAAGCACTACAATCGCATGGTCTGGGTACTCAACGACGGCACGCTTGGCCACTACGATAAGCGCCACCTCTTCCGCATGGGCGGTGAAGATGAAGGTTTTTCAGCCGGCAACAAACGTTGCATTTTCAATATTGGTGAATGGCGGATTTTTCCACAGATCTGCTACGACCTGCGTTTTCCGGCATGGAGCAGAGGCTTCGATGAATTTGACCTGATGATCTATGTAGCTAACTGGCCTGCAAGCCGCCAGTCTTCCTGGGATATTCTGCTGCCCGCTCGTGCGGTCGAAAACCAATGCTATGTTGCAGGCATTAACCGGATTGGTGTCGACGACAATAAGATTGTCTATACCGGCGGCACGATGGCACTGGACTTTCTGGGGCGCACGGTAAAGTGCAGCGGCATCGATGAAAGCGCAGTAACAACGAAGCTAAAAGGATCTACAGCAAAGCGCTACAGAGAAAAATTCCCGGCATGGAAAGATGGCGATAAATTCAGTTTCGACGAAGTTTCGACTTAGGCGAAAACTAAACAACAGTGCCCAACAACCAATGCAGGCGCCACGGTTACATCTACTGCATTAGGTAACCGAGGATGTAACCCATCAGTGCCATCGATACGACGTAGTATCCACCGTTGATCAGCAGTAATTTTATCCCACGATTTTCAAAGATATAGGTAACAGCTAAAGAAGTGCCTGCAAAAAATGTGCCGACAAGCAGGCCAATATTCAAACCGATCATCGCGGTTGCATTTGGGCCCAGCACAGCAGATAGCAAGGAGGCTGTCAGCCATTGCAGAATAAACGCCAGCACAAACATCAGCGGCATATTGCGTTCTTTCATCGAGGCTAAATCAAAGCCATTGGCTGCAGCCCAAGGCTTGCCGAACAGTATCGGTGAATACCATAGTCCACCCAAAACAAATACGGCTATTGTGGCACCAAGAACCGGAATCCAGTTCACCATGCCAAAATTCATTGTGATTTCCATGCTGTCTCCTCAAAAAATAGATGGTGGTAGCGTATGAGCTGACTCATCGCCCTCCTACCTGATGCGTACTTTAACCGCTCTGAGGCTGCGATAAAAGAACTTA
>CBDTTT010000358.1:0-2128 GCA_965363345.1 uncultured Chromatiales bacterium | reverse complement strand
TTGCTTCCGGCGCGTTGCAGCACTTGTTCAGGCTCGACAGGGCACCCAGCAAGCCGTAGTGGTTTCGGCGATGGGCGGTATGACAGATGCATTATTGAATCTGGTGGATCTCGCTGAGACTGATGCTGAGGCCATTGACGCTGCTAGCCAAGCCTTGCAGCAGCGGTATCGGGATACGATTCAGCAACTTCTGAACAGCGAAGAAGCCTGCGAGCGACTGGAAACACCATGGCAAGCAGAGCTAAAAGATATCCGTGACTTACTGCAAGCGACAGCATTAGTCGGCACTGCTCCTGCACGCACCCGCGATTTAGTTGCCGGTTGCGGCGAGCTCTGGTCTGCACGCTTGCTCGCTGCATTTCTTGCGCAGGAGTCTGCTAGTGACAACCTTAAGCGCGCAGTGCGTTGGGTTGATGCCCGCGAGCTGATTATTGTGGAGCATGGAGAGCTCGGTCCTGCGGTCGACTGGGATACCAGCAAGACCAATGCTGCACGCCTGTTCGCCGGAGATGCACCAGAGATTGTCATAGTTACTGGTTTTATTTGTTCAGATAAAGACGGCATGCATACCGTTTTAGGGCGTAACGGCAGTGACTTCTCCGCATCAATTCTGGGTTCTATTCTGAAGGCGCAGTCTATTGCGATATGGACTGATGTCGATGGTGTGATGAGCGCCGATCCGAACCGGGTTCCCGATGCAACCATCATTCATGAGTTGTCTTATAACGAGGCAATGGAGCTAGCGTACTTTGGTGCGAAAGTTATTCATCCGCAGACGATGTCGCCTGCGGTTGAGCTGCAGATCCCGATCTATATTAAGAATACGTTTAAACCCGATGCGCAGGGCTCCAAGATTAGCGCCGACCCGCAGGGTAATCTGAGTATCAAAGGTCTAACCACCGTTTCAGATGTTGTGCTGATTAACCTTGAAGGCACCGGCATGATCGGTGTTCCTGGAACAGCGGACCGTCTATTTGGTGCGCTACGTGAAGCACAGGTCTCAGTCATTCTGATTTCGCAAGCGAGTTCAGAGCACTCGATTTGTTTTGCCGTGCCCGCTGCAATGGCAGGTGCTGCGGAGACGGTTGTCCGTCAGGCATTTGAGCTGGAACTCGAGCAGAATCAAATTCAGTCTATCGAACTGCGTCGCGACTGCAGTGTTATAGCTGTTGTCGGCGATGGTATGGCCGGTATTCCTGGTATTGCTTCGCGCTTTTTCAGCGCACTAGGTAATGCCGGTATCAGTGTCAATGCGATTGCGCAGGGTTCATCGGAACGTAATATCTCCGCCGTTATCGCTCAGAGCGAAGCGACCCGTGCGCTGCGTGCCGCTCATGCCGGCTTTTACCTATCGGCGGAAACGGTCTCCGTCGGCATTATCGGACCCGGCAATGTTGGTGGAACCTTGCTCGATCAGATGGCCGCACAGGCAGAGCATTTGCTTAACACCTTCAATCTGGATTATCGGGTTCGTGCTATTGCCACCTCGTCAAGAATGTATCTTGCCGATAGCAGGGTAGACCTCAGTAATTGGCGTGATGAACTTAAAGATCATGGCGAAGCACTCGACTGGGCTCGTTTCGAAGCACACGTGAATGCCGATCACCTGCCGCATGCGGTGATGGTTGATTGCACTGCCGATGACGCAGTTGCAGGGCGTTATAAGAATTGGTTTGGTGCTGGTATCCATGTGGTTACGCCGAACAAGAAGGCTCAGAGTGGTCCGTTGACAGCCTATGATGAGATGCAGGCTGTGCGCCGCGAGCATCAGGTGCATTTTCTGTATGAAACCTCTTGTGGTGCAGCGTTGCCTATTATCCAAACCCTGCGTGACCTGATTGAGACCGGCGATGATGTCCGCTCAATCGAGGGCATATTCTCCGGCACACTGGCATATCTCTTTAATGTGTTTGACGGTAGCGTCGCATTTTCTGAAATCGTGCGCCAAGCGCGTGATAGCGGTTACACCGAGCCGGATCCCCGTGATGATCTATCGGGCATGGACGTGGCGCGTAAGCTTAGTATTCTGGCTCGTGAACTGGGTATGCGGATTGAGCTTAGCGATATCGATATCGAGAGCCTGGTACCCGGCGACCTTGAGGGTGGCTCAACGGATGAGTTTCTTGAT
>CBDTTT010000357.1:0-2134 GCA_965363345.1 uncultured Chromatiales bacterium | reverse complement strand
CCACGTATATCAAGCAACGATACTACATGAGCAGCTGTGCAGACATTGCAATGCTTTAAGACAGATTATCAAAGATCGGCTCTAAGAACTGAGGATAGAAATTCTAGGGATACCTATTCTATCGGCAATTATCGGCGGCTATCGGCCACTATCGGCAAGCACCACAGCCAAGGTTTGAAGCTGCTCTTCAATGTCCCCAATATCGTAGCCCACAGCTGCTGTGTCACGAATCATATCGGTAATCGCAAACTTATCGGCATTCACCGCAGCCCACAATCGCACCGCACGATTTCCACTGCGGCAAAACGCGAGTACCGGCGATGGCAGCTCGCTCATCTGTCGCGAATACGCAATAAGCTCAGCAGCATCAGGAAGAGACATACCTGCGATGGGAATATGCAGATAAGCAAGACCTAGCTTTGAGGTTGCTTCGGCTAACACAGCATCACTCAGCTGCCCTTCTTCCTCAGCATCCGGCCGGTTATTCACGATGGCCTTAAAGCCCAGCTCAGCAATATGGCTGAGGTCGCTAAGCTCTATCTGGTCGGCAACTGAAAACTGATCTGTAACATTTTTTATAAGCACCACAACAACCTTTAGCGCCTGATGCCGCATGCCCGATTGGCGGGTACTGCAACATCCATCATCTTTGGGTCGGGCAGATCAAGCCCGTTCATAAGCTCAATAAAAGCCTCTCGGGTTGCTGGCTCTAAGCGCGGGTTCGCATGTTTCTCTTCAGCAATCGTTGACACCGTCCAACCCTTATAGTCATGCCCGGGATAAACCAGTGTCTCATCCGGCAATGTCAAAACCTTGCCCTGCAGGCTGTCATACAACTGACCCGCGTCGCCGTTCTGAAAATCGGTACGGCCGGTACCACGAATAAAAAGCGTATCGCCGCTAAACAGGTACGTCTGACCTGCATCCTCAACCACAAAGCAAAAGCTGTCATTGGTATGCCCGGGCGTAAACAGCGTATTGAGCGTAACCGCACCCACCTTAATCACTTTGCCATCTGCAAGCCCCTCAGTAGCACAATCAACCTCGCCCTCGAAGCCGACCATGGTTTTACAGCCTGTCTTCTCACGCAACAGCCCGAGAGCAGTCACATGGTCGGCATGCACATGCGTATCGAGAGCAACCACCAACTTACAGCTCAACTCTTCGAGCAAACGCAGATACATATCGAGATGCGCATCTACAGGATCAATTAAAAGCGCATCGCCCGAAACTTCGTCGGCAATCAAATAGGTGTAAGTAAAACTCTGATGATCAAATAACTGTCGTAACAACATATCCGCACTCCTCTTAAGGCTCACGCAGAAAAAACAAGATTATCAACAAGCGTGCCAATCGCTACGAGCAACATCAACACGGCAAATATTTTTTGTAAGGTGGGTCCGCTGATATGTTTACTCAACAGGATACCGGCGATCATGCCCACAATACTGCCGGCTGCTACCTGCAACAGTGTCATGGTTCCGGGACTGCCACCGCCAACCAGAAAACCGGCGAAGCCACTGAGGCCAACGGCACTAATAACGACCAATGAGGTTGCAATCGCCTGCCGAATACTGATGCCGGTGAGAAATAGCAGCGTAGGTACGATAATAAAACCACCGCCGACGCCAAACAGCCCCGAAAGCACGCCGGTGAGAATTGCGCCACCGCTCATCCCGGCTATACAGGGCAAACCAATCCTAAAAGGCTGATTGTTGATCATGCGGCAGACTGCAGCAGAATTGTCATCATCACCGCCGAGCGTGGCACGCACTTCACGGGTCTCATCTGGCTGACCAACCGCCTGCAGCCACAAACGAATTGCAATAATGATGACCAACACGCCAAAAGAAATCATTAAAAACTGGTCATCAATGCGTTGATTCAGCCACACACCAACCGGTGTCATTAGTGCGCCTAATACGGCATAGACCGCTGCGGGCAGCCATTGTATGTCTCCGCTGCGTAAGCGCGTGACTACGCCAAACAGCGCACCCGCTGCTACCGCACCCAACGAGATACCAATAGCCTGAGAAGGCTCTAGGCCGACAACCCAGATAAGCAAAGGCACGGCAAACACCGAACCACCGGCACCGGTAAGACCCAGCACCAGCCCGATAATCACGCCTACTAA
>CBDTTT010000356.1:0-2136 GCA_965363345.1 uncultured Chromatiales bacterium | reverse complement strand
AGCAATTCTGACAGGTGTCGGCACGATATTGGCTGACGACCCGTCTTTGAATGTTCGTTCTGAAATGTATCAGCATGCGAAGCAGCCACTGCGGGTTATTCTGGATTCGAATCTGAATACGCCTCCGGCGGCGAATACTCTATCGTTGCCGGGTGATGTGTTGATCATTACTACAAGTGACGATGCTTCAAAGCGGGATGCGCTGGAAGCAACAGGAGCGAGTGTGGTGCAGGTTGCGGCAGACAAAGGCCGCGTTAATCTTCCCGCCGTACTGGGCCTGTTGGCTGAGAAAGAAATAAATACTGTGTTGCTCGAAGCAGGGTCTGTATTAAACGGCAGTTTTTTGGAGCAGGGCTTGATTGATGAGTTATTGGTGTATCAGGCGAGTCATGTGATGGGCTCTGATGCTGCAGGGATGTTTGCGATGGCTCCGCTTAGCGACATGGCGAAGCGTGTTGAGTTTAATCTTGAGGATGTTTGCCGTGTAGGCAAGGATCTTAGGTTGCGATACAGCGTTAAAAATTAGTGTCTGATGATTAGGAAGTAGGTGTGTTCACAGGAATTGTAAAAACAGTAGGCCGTATCGATGCGAAAGAGATTTCGCAGGGTGAAGGCCAGCTAAAAATTAACACTGCCGATCTCGATATTAGCGCCACCAACCTTGGCGACAGCATTGCTGTTTGTGGCTGCTGTCTTACGGTGGTGCGTTTGGATGATGATGGCTTTGCGGCAGACGTGTCTCGCGAGACATTGGACCTCACCACTCTTGGCGCGCTAGACATTGGGTCTCCGGTAAACTTGGAGCCTGCGCTAACCTTACAGGATTCTCTTGGCGGTCATCTAGTGACTGGTCATGTCGATGGCGTTGGTGAAGTGGTTTCAGTTGCTGAGAATGCTCAATCTATTGCACTGCAGATACGGGTGCCGGAAGCATTGGCACGTTACGTAGCCAAGAAAGGCTCTATCTGCGTTGATGGCATTAGTCTTACGGTAAATGAAGTAGACGGTGCTGTAGCCCATTTAACGATTGTTCCACATACTATGGAACAGACAATCATTGCGAACTACGTTGTCGGAACGAAGGTGAATATCGAAGCTGATATCATTGCCCGTTACCTCGAACGCATTTCGCAGTACAATTAATTCTATGTTTACCAGAGGTTTATGCTATGTCGGCAGCTAATTCGCGGCAGATGGATGCGGATCTGAATCCAGCGTTCAGCACTATCGAAGAAATCATTACCGATATTCGTGACGGTAAGATGGTCATCATCGTTGATGATGAAGACCGTGAGAATGAGGGCGATCTGCTGATGGCCGCAGATGTTTGTGAGCCTGAGCACGTGAATCATATGGCGCGTTATGGTCGTGGCCTGATTTGCCTGACGCTTATGCGTGATCGTTGCGAGCAACTGCGTTTGCCTTTGATGGTGAGTGACACCGACGAAGCGCATGCCACCAACTTTACGCTCTCTATTGAAGCGGTCGAAGGCGTGACGACCGGCATTTCGGCACATGACAGGGCGTGCACGATTCGTGCCGCCGTGGCAGTAGATGCAAAACCTGAAGACCTCATTCAGCCGGGACATGTGTTTCCGATTATGGCGCAGCCAGGTGGTGTTTTAACCCGGGCCGGTCATACCGAGGCTGGTTGTGATTTGGCCCGTATGGCAGGACATGAGCCTGCCGCAGTCATCGTCGAAATTCTAAATGATGATGGCACGATGGCGCGGCGCCCTGAGCTCGAAGTGTTTGCCAAAGAGCAAGACTTGAAGATAGGCAGTATTGCAGACTTGATTCGCTATCGTCTTGAGAAAGAACAGTCTGTCGAGCGTATTTCTTCGCAGACAATTCAGACTGAGCATGGCGAGTTTGAGATGGTGTGCTTCGAAGATCATATTAGTCATAACGTTCATCTTGCTTTGGTAAAGGGTGACCTGAAGAAGGCTGATGCACCTTTAGTAAGGGTGCACTTACAGGATACGTTGGCCGATGTTGTTGGCGTTCAACACTCACATTTGGGCTGGCCTTTAAGCAGTGCTATGCAAAAGATTGCGGATGCTGATGCAGGCGTTGTTATTATTCTTAGGTACGGTCAATCGCCCAGGCAGTTAGTGAATGAGATTGCGGCGCTCG